>JAUNRX010000026.1:0-22815 GCA_030539495.1 bacterium
TCCATAACATAATCGTAAACGAAGAAGAATTCGAGGTACGGCAACCAATCTTGAAGCGTTATAAGGATATCCTAGAAATGATTGTGGAAGAAGATAATTGTAGTGTTGAGGCGTACTCCTTGCTTGCAGTAATTGCAAATGAATTACGGTTAAGTAATGAAGTCTCAGTGAATTATCTAATCACATGTTATACGAGAATAGGAAAACTTTTTTCGAAAGAAGAGTACGCTGTATGGGCAACAAATATGGCGTATTTTTATTTGGAAGAAGGGTCTTTACAACACGTAAAATCTGCAGAAGAACTACTACAAAAGGCAGTTAGTCAGGAGATTTTATTTCCTCAGACGTATTATGCATATGGTAGGACGCTTTATGAGCTAGAAAAATATGAACTGGCGTCCAAGCAGTTTCACAAGTGCTACATCTTGACAAAAGATAAGAAGTATCGATATAACGAAGCAATCAGCTTGATTAAGGGGGAGAAGTCACAGACAGCAATCCAGCTGCTACGTGATATTCAGACTTATCCATTTAAGACAAAGCTGGATGCCAAGATAACCTGTGTATTGGGAGAAGAACTAGCAAGGTATGGAGAAATGTCAGAGGCGAAGAAATATGCCAACCAGCTATATACCAGTTCCTTTTGTGCGTTTTCAATTGATGAGATGGAGCTAGCTGATTTTATGTATCTGATCGAGAATTACAGTGCGGCGAAAGAGCTTTATGAACAATGTAATCACTATTTAATTAATGAGAAATGGATCAGCAGATATTTTTATGTACTGAACTGTCTGGGTCTAAAACAGACGGCAGTCAAAAAAATGAAAGCTATAAAAAAGGGAATTCGTAATTCCCTCTTAGATGTAAAGCATCACAAGTCATTATTTGAGGAAATCTCAGAGAGAGAAGAGTACATAGAGTTAGAAAAACAACGATTAAAGAATATAAAAGAAGGTTATAGTCGAGTATTCGAACAAGACGAGCGGCCTGATTTAGAGATACATTACGACATTCAATATTTCTGTTTCTTTATTGGATGTCCAAGACATGTAATAAGTCAAATAGAAGTAGAACTACAAATATAAATATAAAATTATGACACGATTTAAGGCGTATTACTTTTTAGCAATACGCCTTTTCTTTCGGTTGTATTTATGCTTATATGGCGATATACTTAAGATATAAAACCTTTTGCGACGAATGGGGGTAGATTTATGGAGAAAGCTACAAAAAAGAGAAGCATTAAAGTCATTCTGTTGAGTTTAATGGGAATTACAGTTATATGTGCAGCGTATCATTTAAATGCACAGAAGAAGACGGTAGTGTTGGATATTAATAGTAGCGAGGTAGCTTATATGACCGTAGGTTGTTATCCTGTATTACATGATGGAAACAAGAAGGTTACGGATCCCAAATTAATTCAAGAGTTTCTTAAAGAGACAGATGAAGAAGTCTTCTATTATTGGGGAACACAAAGCAAGCATAGCAACAGGGTAGGTACTGAAGAAGGAGAAGTGAACAGTACATTTACACTGTATAATCATGATGACCAGCCGATTGCCAGAATTAGAAAAGATGGCATATTTGGTGGTTATGTCATTGAGAAAGAAGAAGGTTATTACATATTTGAAGGGGAACAGGATAGTCTTGAACGAATATCCAATCAAATAATAAATACTTGTGCAGGCAAGAAAGGAAATTAGGTATGAATCAAAAGGAACGAATGTTAAGTGGCCTTCCATATAAAGCATGGTTAGATGGTTTGGCTGAAGAACGAATGGAAAATAAGAAACGTATTTATGAATACAATATGTGCCCTCCGGATAAGACAGAGGACCTTGAAAGCATGATTAAGAATATCCTAGGTAAGACAGGAGAGTCAGTATGGGTAGAAGCTCCTTTCCATTGTGATTATGGTAAAAATATAGAGGTTGGTGAAAATTTCTTTGCAAATTATAACCTTACTATTTTAGATGTTGGGAAAGTAGTAATTGGAGACAATGTACAGTTTGCACCAAATGTAAGTATCTACACGGCCGGCCATCCGGTACATCCAGACTCGAGAAATTCCGGCTATGAATACGGTATTGATATTACGATTGGTGATAACGTATGGATTGGTGGAAGTGTAGTGATCAATCCAGGTGTCCACATTGGAGATAATGTTGTAATCGGTTCAGGAAGCGTGGTAACTAAGGACATTCCGGATAATGCAATTGCAGTAGGAAATCCATGTAAGGTACTCCGCTACATTACCGAGGAAGATCGAGATTTTTACTTTAAAGACAAGAAATTTGACGTTTTAGACTATAAATAGGCTGTTAAATGGGCTGCCGCTTTTTTGTGGGATTGAAAGAATTTTCATTCAAATAGCTGGAGTTTGTTGAAAAAATAAATGGGAGGTTTAAGTGCAATACTATTACACTTAAACCTCCCATTTATTTTATTTATCTTTTTTTGCTTCTGCAAGAGTAATAATGTCAGTTACTTCTTCTAAAGGCATATTTGTATAGTTGCATAACTCTTCCATGCTTGCTTCACGACCAAGAGTTTCTGCTAAAGCTTTTTTCGCTTCGTAGATTAAATTAGTCTTTGCTAATACAGTAGTTTCTAGATCCTCTTCTTCGCTATATTCATCGATAAATTCGATCATTGCTTGATTGATGGAATCAAGTAAGGCAGCAGGAACTTCTTTTGCAGAAATGGATGCGCCAACAAGGCTTTGAATTCCACAAAGAAGTCCGATGTTTCCTTCTTGAATTAAATCTTCCATAATGACATTGCGGTTTTGGTATGTTTTAGCATGGTCTATTACCTTGCGTAACCAGTGATCTGCGATTGCAGAAACTACATAATTGTCCCCGCTAAGAAGTGTTTCATAAAGAGCCATTTCTTCCGCTTCAGAAATCTTAGGAAGCTCTTCAATGTCTTCCATATACATTTGGAAGAAAAGAGAGTCAGAAAGTTTTTGTTCTTGTTCTGGCTGTTCTTCTTTTACAAGGTCTTCTTCTTCATAATCTGCAGTAGTAGTTTCTTCTTCTTCCTCTTCTTCAGGAGCAGGTTCTTCTGCAGGTGGGTTTAATAGGTATTGATATACCATTTCCACTTGTTCTTCCGTAAGATTCATATCACCGAAGTAGTTCTTTATATCTTCTCGTTTTACAGGTTCACCAGAAACTCTAACGATTTCTGCAACCGAACGTAATGTGTCCATAAAATTAGCTTGATTGTTCATAAAATCCTCCATGCTGTCTCCATAATATATTTCATATTATCATCAATGGATTAAAAAAGAAAGGGGGCATTCCATTACTTGACAAAAAAACATCCTTAAAATTTTGTTAACAATAAAAATTGAAGGGATGGCAGCATGGAGACAGCAGAATGCATAAAATCATACTAGAATACAAATCATGTAGAAATAGATAACTTTGTAATGAAGGAGAAATAACATGAATGAAAAGTATCATGATTTGTATAAAGGGCTTATAAGAGCGTATTATGATAGCCATTTTGAAGATGAGTTTGCAAAATTTTTAGAGCATTTTGAGGATAAAAATGAAGCAAAGTCAGTTCTTGCTACATTATGTGGTGTAGAGGAGATTAAAACAAAGGACGATCATGAGTTTGTTTACCAGCTAATTAATGCGATTACAAGAAGTCAGGTGCGAGACAAAATCGTTACAAAAGTCAGTGCATGCAGTGAAGATTGTGAGACAACAGACGGCAAGAGTAAATGTATGAATGTCTGTCCATTTGAGGCAATTAAGAGAGACGATAAGACAGGTGATAAATGGATTGAGGAAGAACTTTGTATGTCTTGCGGAAGATGTGTCGAGGTATGCGATATGGGTCATTATATGGATGTGCCACAATCCATGCCATTAGTTGATTTATTAAAGAATAACGAAGAGGTAATCGCCATGGTAGCTCCGGCAATTGCAGGCCAGTTTGGTCCAGATGTCACATTAGATCAATTGAGAGAGGCATTTATAAAAATTGGATTTCTGGATATGTTTGAGGTTGCCATGGCAGCAGATGTACTTAGTATGAAAGAAGCTCTAGAGTACAATGAGTTGGTTACAGAAGAGGGTGACTTTATGATTACGTCCTGTTGCTGTCCGATGTGGGTATCCATGCTAAAGAAGTTATATAATAATTTGGTGCCGGAAGTCAGTCCATCCGTATCTCCAATGGTAGCAATGGGACGAATTATCAAAGCATTAAATGGTGATGTAAAATGTGTATTCGTAGGTCCCTGCATCGCCAAGAAGGCAGAAGCAAAAGAAGCGGATATCAGTGATTCCACCGATTACGTGTTAACTTTCCAAGAAGTACAATTACTCTTTGAAGCATTTGATATTGATCCAGGAAAATTAAAAGGTGTTCCATCCTTAGATTATGCATCTACCGGCGGACGTTTATATGCCCGTGCAGGTGGTGTCAGTGAAGCAGTCTTCGATGTAATCGATCAAATGTTTCCTGAAAAGAGAAAGTTTTTTACTTCCCTTCATGTGGATGGAATTAAAGACTGCAAGAAGATGTTAAATGATTTAGAAGCAGGTCATGTAAGGGCAAGCTTTATTGAAGGAATGGGCTGCTCCGGAGGCTGTGTAGGCGGACCAAAGGCAATAATACCGGCAGAGGAAGGCAAGGAGTTTGCCAATAAGTTTGCCCATGAGTCTGCAATTAAAATGCCAATGCATAGCCAGATTATTGAAGAAATCCTCAATAAACTTGGATTTAAGGATCTAGAGGATTTACGAAATGATCACAGCATGTTTGAACGTAAGTTTGACTAAAGTTATAACTACAAAAAGGATTGCAGTTAAAATAATAGTTGCAATCCTTTTTGTAGTTATATTAAGATAGAGAAATCATTACATATTAAAGGGAAAGTATTGTGAAGGGAAAAAAGAAATTTCGAATCGCGGATAGATGCATATCATTTCTTTAATTTTGACAGCAGTGGAAAGACCCAGGCAGATAATTTATTTGTGTCAGTTTATTTCATTTTATAGAAGATTAGAGACACAAAAAACTTTCTAAAAAAATAAAAAAATATGCTTGTCAACTGTCACACCAAGGTAAGAACTTCATAGAATATATAGTGAAATGAAGGTAAACGGGGTGAGCCGATAAGAAAATAATAGTTGGGGAATACCAGTTGGGGAAATACATTTCGACAAATATTATTTTACATAATCTAACAAAATAAAAAGAGTAGCAAATTAGTATAACCATAGCAATTATAGTCCTGTTTAAAACGGGCTGAACGTAGTCCCATCTCGATCTGTAGATTGGGAACCAGTATCTTAACAATGCTATCGATACTAATGAGCTGCTCTTTTTATATATAAGGCAGGCGGCCTTATATATAAAAAGAGCACTGGAATGCACACAAATGCCAAAGGAGGCTGTCAGCTGTCGCTGACGGCATTTGGCGCGAAGAAAAGCAAGTTCTCCTTGCAGTTTTCCACAAAACCCCTTAAAATGGTAAGGATTGAATACATAGTGGAGGGACAAGGATGAAATTAGTATTAGAGCATATTACGAAAAGTTTTGATGAGAAGAAAGTCCTAAGAGGGGCTTCCTATACATTTGAAAAAGGGAAGATCTATGGATTACTTGGACGAAATGGTGCAGGTAAGACAACACTGTTTAACTGTATTGATGAAGAATTCCCAATGGATTTAGGGAAAAAGTATATTGTAGATGAAGATGGGCAAAATCAAGAAACAAACCAAGTAGGCTTTGTATATGCTAACCCGGTTTTACCAGAATTCTTAACAGGATATGAATATATTAAGTTCTTTATTGATATTAACTATGACAAAATCAAAGATCGAAAGACAGTAGAAGAGTATTTGCAGCTTGTACGACTAGAGGAAGAAGACTGGCATCGCTTGATGAAGGATTATTCCCATGGCATGAAAAATAAAATGCAGTTATTATGCGTATTTATTACAAAGCCTCTGGTTTTATTGTTGGACGAGCCGCTTACCAGTTTTGATGTAGTCGTAAGCCATGAGATGAAAGAGTTATTAAAGCAAATGAAAAAAGATCATATCATCATTTTTTCTACCCATATCTTACAGCTTGCAACCGATATCTGTGATGAAATCGTAATTCTGCATCAAGGCACATTAAGTGGGCTAAAGGAAGAGGAAATCAGACAAAGCGATTTTGAAGATCGAATCTTTAGAATGTTGGAGGATAATCAAACGATAACTGAAGAGGGGGATAAATAAAATGTTGCAAACATTTATGACCATGCAGTTTATCCTATGTACGATTGCCACCAATGTATTGATTTACCGATTGCAGCATATACCGTTGATTGGAAAAAAGATAAAGAATAGCTGGTATAAGAATCGTACATTGAAGAGCATATTAGGCGTCTATGCGATTATTCGAAAGATAGTGCTCCAATTTGTGCGAAAAGGAATTTATCTTTTTACAATGTTAATGGTGCCAATCTTTTTAATTGAGGATATTGTGAATGGTGGAAGAGAGTTTACAGACCAGCAATGGCTTGCTTGTATGCTTTACATCTTTACACTCCTTAACCTGTTCTATGGGGCATTTATGCGCCCCAGTGTAGCAAATGCAGACGAAGAAGATTTTATCCTGTTACGGCAGATGCATGTAGATGCAAAAATGTATTATCTGATTAATATGCTTGTAAAAATCATAGGAGAAAGTATTGTATTTTTGGTTCTTTTGCCATTCGTTGGCTTCATTGATCATCCTATGAACTTTCTATTTACAGCACAGATGGTAATCCTTCTGGCAATGATGCGATTTATAGGAGAAGCAGTTACGTTGCTTGTATTTTCACATACTAACAACATATGGTTCAATACTTATAAAAAGATTTACGGACTACTTGTTTTATCAATTTTGCCAGTAACCTATATTTCATGCGGATTGTTAAAAGGAACGCCTAATATAATTGATTATATCGGCTCACCAATAACATTTATTATAGCTGTTGCGGTTGGAATAGGTTCCATTTTCTATACTATAAAGTATAAAGGCTACAAGAAATTGGCAGCATATAATGTGAAATACAGCAGTTTGGAAGAACTTGCTGTTAACCAAGAAGAACTTGAAGATATGGATATTGGCATTGGGGAAAATGAGATTAAGAAAGAAGATATTCATACAAATAAATACGATCATTTAAAAGGATATGAATACTTACATGCCATCTTCTTTGACCGTCACAAGCGACTGGTAAGGAAGAAATGGAAGTATAAAATGATTGTAATTGGAGCAGTGAGTCTCCTTGCGGCAGCAGTACTTCTATATTTAGGACAAACTCCTGAAGTAGAAGAGTTGGTGGATAGGAGCGAGCACATTATGCCAATCCTATTATTTCTTGCCTACTGTATGTGCAGCGGAGAAAAGATTTGTAAGGCATTATTTTATCATTGTGATGTATCCTTATTAAAATACGGATATTATCATGAGCCAAAGACAATACTAAGTAATTTCAAGATACGGTTACGATATTTAGTGAAACTGGATTTACAGCCGATGTTACTTTTATGTGCAGGTATCAGCTTAAATATCGCCATAGCAGGACAACCAAGAAAAATCATAGGTTTAGTTCCGATGTTTCTTACACTTTTGATCGCGACTGCATTTTTGGATATATATCAATTATTTTTATATTATGTATTCCAGCCATATCTGGAGACTTATAAGACAAAAAGCATGGGATATACCATCTGTTCTAGCGCAATGTACTTAATTTGCTATAGCTGCTTACAGTTAAAAGTCGTATCCATTTGGTTTACCATTGCAGTCGCAGTCATTACAGGAATTTGGATGATGATTTCCTTTGCTTTAATCTATAAATTAGCGCCACGCCGCTTTAAACTAAAATAAATATTTATGACTTATTAGGAGAATAATTAAAATGACAACAGTATATTTTGTAACACCACCGAAGGAAAAAGAACAAGTAACTATAATTACAGAGTTTTTAAATGATAAAGGAATTGAAGTAATCTTTTCAAGTCCATTTCGAAGTGCTATTGAAGCAATCAAAGGCTTTGGCGTTGAAAATGAAATTCCAATGTATGCAGTAACTGAATTTGGTGAGATGGAAGTAAACAATGAGCCAAAAGAGACATTTGAAGAAGTACAGGAACGTATGATTGACGGTTTATCCATGCTTGCAACAAATGAAGAAGGAAAGACAATTGCAGTATGCACACATCCAATCGCATTAAGCAGTGCAATCCAATTTTTCGACGAAACATTTAGTGAGGCAGACACAGACCGCCTAAAAGCAAATGCCCCTGTGATCGTGAAATTTGAATTTGAAGGTGAGATTTGCAAGAATATTGAAGAAATAAAAGCAATCTAATCCATATATTACCTATTCATAAAAATATTTCAAAATAGTATAATTATAGTTACTTTTAGGGGAGGATGATATGGATTTAAAGAAAATGGAGTATTTTATGGCTGCCGCAGAAGAAGGGACATTTACTAAGGCAGCAAATAGATGCTATATATCTCAGACCGCTATAAGTCAACAGATAGCTGGTTTAGAAAAAGAACTTGAAGTAACTTTATTTGATCGAAGTAACTATCGCCCAAAACTTACGCCAGCAGGAAGTAAATTTTACGAGTCCTGTAAACAGTTGTTTGAGGAACTAGAGAAAGCCATTAAAGAGGTTAAAGCACTGGATCGGGTAAATAAGAAGAGTCTGAATATTGGATTGACGGGTTCCTATGAACGAATTATGCTTACTCCGCTACTTAAGGAATATGTAAAGGTTTATCCGGATATTACGATTAATCTTATTGAACATGATATTAACGAAAGTGTGAAATTGTTGAAGGAAGGCGAGCTTGACGTATTATTTGTCTTGGTCGAAGATATGAAAAATCAGTCTAACCTGGAAATTCAACAGCTATTTATTAAAAGAATTTGTATCATTACACCTTTAGAACATCGACTTGCAAATTGCAAAGAAGTAAGAGGAGCAGAATTAAAAGATGAGAAATTTATTGTCTTTTCTCCAAAAGTCAGTCCAAATGTATATAATTCATTTATAAATGCATGTAAAAGGGATGGATATACTCCAAACATTGCACAAAAGGTTGATTCACCTTATGACATTGCCATTATGGTAAGCTTAGGAAAGGGAATTGCAATTTCCTCAGAAGAAATCAGATTAGATGATAATATGTTACGTACCGTTCGTTTGGTTGATTCTGCTCATCAGGGAGAGTATTGTCTTGTAAAAACGAAAAAGAATACGAGCAAAGAAATTACCGACTTTATCGATATTAGTATTAGGGAATGCCAAAAGGGTTAAAAAGGTACTTACCATCATCATAAGAAAAACTTATGATGATGATTACATATTTATATTGTCTTTTTATGTAGAAGTAGTGTATACTATGACCATAGTGAATAACTACTTCACCCATAAAGAGAAAAGTTGCGGCATAGTATGAACGTGAATATAGTCAGCGACGCTTTTTATGTAATAGTTACACTATAAACATATAAACGTTTCGTTTAAATCCTTTTTTATAATAAATAGTCCCTTAATATTTATTATAGTCCCTATTATATAGCTTTCTATATAAAAAAACCTTTAATTTATTATAACATATAACTCCCTTAATATATGTTATATCTTAAAAGATGAACTCCCTATCATCTTTAAGAAAAAACCGAAAAAACAGGCAAGCAACCATTCCCTAGGTTCCTTGCCTGTTTTTTATTTATGTGAATAATAAGCTAAAGTGATGCTGGTATTGCCTTGGCAGCTGTCGCAATAATGAGAATAATAAAAAAAGGTAGATCATTTATAAACGAATTCTAGTGTTTATAAATAATCAACCTTTTTATCTTTATATCATATTAATGATCAATTTTGTGCAGTTTTGAAAGCTCAAATCCTATGCCTGTTCAATAATTTTGTTATAGGAAGACGTTCCTACATAAATCTCATCTTTTATAATATTCTTTTTATAGATTACAATACGGTAGCAATGATAAACAATAAGCGCCACATTTGCTGCTAAAGAGATTGCACTTACAAGGAATAATGCAGTCGTATTATGGCTGCTGGATACGGAGAACATGGATTCTCCAACAAAGGCTGGAAATGCCATGGTAAACATCATCCACGCGGCTAATGTATGTGCTCTATGCTGTAACCATGCACCTTTCGATACAGTAAATGCGACAAGTGTAGGTGCAATTAATAAAGCAAGACCTGCATAAAAGGCATGGTCAGAGACACAGTTATAAACGTAAGCAAAGTTCCAGATGTCATAGGCGATAATCCATCCACCAAACATATCTGGCCAAATCATGTCTTTTGATTTCTTTTTACTTATGTAAATGCCACCCCATCCACATAATGCAAGGATATTAAGGATACCTGCGATCCCATTCATAATATTCCAAGGTCCTCCGACCATCATAACGCCATCAACCATTCCAGTTAGGTTCAAGCATTGAAAATCACGAATTACTGCTTCAGAAATATTAATTGCTAATATTGCGGGCGGAAATACTAGCCAATATTTGTTCGAAACGGCACCTTTTTTAAATCGAATTACATAGAAGCCAATACATCCAGCTAATGCTGAGTATACCTTTACCCAATGGAACCAGGTTCCTGTACTTGAGCCTGCACCTGCAGTCTTAGGCCAGACAAACATAGTAAGAATCAGTGGAAGTACCACAAAACAGCCAAGTGCTGCCCATTTTGATTTACGTGTCACTTCATTAAAAACGATTAGCAGGACAACAACAGCCACCCACATAAGTGCTTGATATAAACTGATTGATTCAAAGAAAAACATAATATATTATCCTCCTGAAATTACATAATGAGATGAACTCACCATAGCCCTATCCTAACGTATGAAAATGCCGTGGTAAATATCCAATAAATGGCCTGGCAAACAAAAATTTACAAATTGTTGTAATAAAGTACAAAAAAATAAGATTCAGTATATGAAAAATAAGTATAAATTAACAAAAACAGAGATATTATACCACAAAATACCAATACCATCTTTGCGAATTATAATTGTATTTACAAGGATGGTATAATAAAGGATAGAAAAACAAGTATTAAGTTAGAAGCAGGAGGAAAAAATTGAAATTTACAACATTATGTTATATTGAGAAAGACGAGTCCTATCTTTTACTACACCGAACAACAAAGGAAAATGATGCAAATAAGGATAAGTGGATTGGCCTTGGCGGCAAGTTTGAACAAGGAGAGTCTCCTGACGACTGCCTCTTTCGAGAAATAAAAGAAGAAGCAGGAATAACATTAACCAGCTATCGTTTCCGAGGTATAGTAACCTTTGTTTCGGATGAATGGGAAGACGAGTATATGTGCTTATATACTGCGGATGCTTGGGAAGGAGAAATCGGACAATGTGACGAAGGTGAGTTATTATGGGTAGAAAAAGAAAAAATGACGTCTTTAAATCTTTGGGAAGGCGACCGCATCTTCTTAGACCTGTTAGCTTCGAATCAGCCATTTTTCTCTTTGAAATTACAATATCAAAAAGATAATTTAGTGAATGCCGTATTAAATGGAACTTCATTGGAATTCTTTGATATTCGAGATCAAGAGGGACAGCCAACGGGAAAGATTAAGCCTCGCATGTTAGTTCATCAGGATGGAGACCTTCACGGAACAAGCCATATCTGGGTGGCAAGAGAAGTAAAAGAAGGTAGTTATGAATTGTTGCTTCAAAAGCGAAGTGCAACAAAGGATGCCTATCCAGGCTGCTATGATATTTCAAGTGCCGGACATCTAGATCCAGGGGAATCTTATCTTGATGCAGCAATCAGAGAAGTAAGAGAAGAATTAGGCCTCTCTGTAAATGAGGAAACATTGCAATTTGTAGGTATGCATGATGCCTACATGAAAGCAGAGTTTTATCATAAGCCATTCCGTAATCATGAGTTAAGTGGAGTGTACTTATATAAACTTCCGGATGTGAATCATCAATTTAATCTACAGGAAGAAGAAGTGGAGTCGGTTCTTTGGATTTCCTACGATGACCTCCTAGAAACAATAGAGACGAACAAGCTTCCTAACTGTCTTTTTAAAGACGAGCTTCTAATGCTCCGTCCATATTTATAGAGGATAGAAAAAGAACTAGGTATTCTTAACAGCACCTAGTTCTTTTAGCTTGTCGACAAAGTCTCTAAGCTTGGATGAAATCAGGCTTTCATCCATTCCCTGAAGGAAACGATTCGTGCTCATTCGTGCAAGCCCTTAAAGAACAGGAGCTATTCGCACTAATCCCATATCCGAAAAGCCACTTCTAATTACGCATCATAACGCTTGATAATACCGATACCAAGTGCATGTGGGCCTGTATGACAGGCAGTAGCAGCACCAATTCTAGTCTTAAGGTATGGAAGGCATTTCACGCCCATAAACTCTTCCACTTCTTTTTGATATTCTCTCGCTTCATTAAAGTCATATCCGGTACCGATCGAGAAGTAATAATCATTTACATCTAAATGATTTTCTTCAAAATGTTTTTTGCAGGCAGTAAGCATGGATTTTTTTGCCTTACTTCTTGTTCTTGAGATACCACCAACATTTAATTCACCGTTTTTTAAAATAATTAAAGGTTTGATATTAAGCGTATTTCCAATAACTGCAGTCATCTTTCCAACACGGCCGCCACGTTTTAAATAATCCATGGAATCGATGGTAAAAAAGATACGTCCAGTTTCTTTAAGTTCATCTAGCTTTTTGATTGCATCCTCATAAGGAACGTTAGCATCCCTCATTCGAACTGCTTCATTTACCATTAATGCTTGAGAAACAGTATTTTGCATAGAGTTAAGAACCGTAATCTTTGCATTTGGATAGTCTTCTAAAACTTCGCTCTTTGCAGTAGTAGCAGAGTTGTAGGAACCACTGAATAAAGTGGAAATACAAATACAGATTACAGGAATTCCATCCTTTGCATAAGGGGTGAACGTATCGATATAGTCCTGGATGCTAGGAAGAGAGGACTTTGGATAAGCACCTTCTTCTACCATCTGTCTATAAAACTCGTTATGATCAACATCTTCTCGTTCTTTTAAAAAGTGTTCTCCGTCAAATGACACGTAGAGGGGAACAATATGTACATCATGGGCGTCTGTATATTCTTCGAATAAGTCACACGCACTGTCACTAATTATTTTATACATTTATCAACACACCTTAGTTTTATTATTTTTAATGCTGATATTATAGCATGTAGTTTTTAAAACCACAAGACAAATAAATATCTTTTTTCTTAAATTAGTGTAAATAGTTCTTTACTTGTTCCATGGTAAATTCTACTGTATAATTAATCATTAGAAATAAGAATAGGAGTCAGATATGGATAAAATAGCAAAAGAAAAGTATACGAAACTCGCCACAATGATGAATGAAAAATCTTTGTTACACGTACCCGTGATTGCCAAGGTCTTAGACTGTTTTGAAATTATGATCACAGAGGAAGAGACAGATTTCTTGCTTGCAATTGGTGAAAAGAAACTAAAAAAAGAAGAGTTGCGACAATATGCTAAATGTTCCGACGAGGAATATGATGCACTTATACATACGGTATTTCATAAAGGGCTGCTATGGATAGCAGAAGATGAGTCAGCCGATCTGGTGGAATTAGCACCAATCTTTCCGGGATGGCTGGAAGTATCCTTGTTCTCCAAGGACCTTACGCCACAAAAGATGCAGCTTATTGATAAGATGTGCGAATTACTGGAACTTGAAGAAAAAGTAAATATTGGTCCGGTTCGAATGTACTGGAATCGACATAAACAAAAGAAAATTGAGAATAATTGTCCACCAAATATGTCGGTAGTAACAAATACACAAATGCCGTCGAAAAAAATTGCAGTAGGTAAGAAATTAGAAAGTGGAACCAATCAGATCCTCCCAACCGGAGAAGTCTATTCCCTTCTTGAAAAATACGGAAAGCAGAATAAGATTGCCTTAGTGGACTGTTTCTGCCGCAAAATCAGTAAATTAAAGGGGCATGACTGTGACTTCCATATGCCATTGGAAGCCTGCCTTGCTGTTGGAAACTTTGCGGAACAGATGGTGAATTACCATGTTGGAAAATACATTTCCTTTGAGGAGGCCTTAAAGGTAGTAGAAGAGTGTCAGAAAAAGGGTGCCATCCATACGGTATTCCATTATGGAACCGACTCTTCGAGACCGGAAATCTGCATCTGTAACTGCTGCTGGGATTGCTGCTGTTTATTTGGAAGCTACAATGCAGGAGGGATTTCCAATATCTATGTAAAGGCTCATGCCAAGGCGGTTGTGGTAGAAGAGGACAAGTGTAATGGATGTAATATCTGTAATCGTTTCTGTCCAACCAATGCGACAGGCTTCGATAAAAAGACAGGAAAACTTTATATGCATGAGGACTCCTGTGTGGGATGCGGCCAGTGCGTAAGCAAATGTAAGAAAGGCGTACGTGTCATGGAATATGGCGAACGTGGTGTCTATATTAAGAGCTTGTCTAAGAAAGAAATTCGAGTTAAGAATTTTGCGGGGTTAGAGTAACATGCATGAATCCAGTGTTGCAAAGGAGATCTTTGATATTGTAAATGACGTGGTCATGGAAAATACCCTTGTCCGAGTAGACAAGATTGTTATTGAACTAGGCGAATTCTCCTGCATTCAACAGCAAATGCTAAGCTTTGCATTTCAAATGATTGCAGAGGGAACGATTATGGAGAAAGCCGTACTGGAATATGAGATTGTAAAGGCAACTGCGAGATGTGAGAACTGCGGTACAATTTTTGATATTACCTTTACCGATAAGGTCTGTCCCAGCTGCGGAACGGTCAGCACTCATTTTCTAACGGGAACAGAGGCCAATGTAAAAGAGATTGAAGGAGATTAACATGAAGACAATTGATGTAAAAACAGGAATTTATAAGAGAAATGATGAAAAAGCAAAACAGGTGAATGACTATTTACATAACAGAAATATCAAGGTATTTAATCTGCTTGGTACTCCGGGATCGGGAAAGACTACAATTTTAGAACAGCTGCTTGCAAAAATGGAGAAGGAAAAGATTGCAGTAATCGAAGGCGATTTGTATACAGATCAGGATGCTAAACGAATTGAAAGCCTTGGCGTTCGAACTGTACAGTTAAATACAAAAGGAGCATGTCATTTAGAAGCACAAATGATCGAAGAAGCAGTGCAAGAGCTCGACTTGACAGGCATTGAAACGATTATTATTGACAATATCGGTAACCTTGTATGTACGGCAGAGTTTAAAATCGGGGAAGATATCCGAATTACCGTATCCAGTGTGACGGAAGGAAACGATAAGCCATTAAAATATCCATTGATGTTCCAGACAACGGACTTGCTTGTGCTAAATAAAATGGATCTTGCGCCATTTACCAACTTTGATAAAGAAAAGTTCAGTGAGGATGTCAAGAAGCTTAATCCAAATTGTAGCATCATCGAGTGTGCAGCCGTAAAAGGGGAGGGCGTGGATCAACTAATCCATGCAATGAGTGATAAATAAAAAATATTTTTCATAAAGTATAAGGAAATGAGCCATAAAGGAAAACCATGCGAAATTTAAGGTTTATAATCGGACGTAATCTTTCTGCCTTTCTTGATAATAAAAACAATATTATATTGTCGTGTCTTGCAGTTGCTGGCATTATGAGTTTATATTTTATCTTTTTAAGAGATTTTATGTTTCAAATGGTAGAAGATAGAGGGATTCCAGCGGCTCAGCGTGGCGTCATTAGTGACCGGCTTATGGTGGGAGGCTTGCTGTCCATTGTCAGTGCAGCAACTTGTCTAAGTGGAATGCAGCAGCGGATTTTAGATAAGCAGACAGGCAGTTTACATAAGGAGTTAGCGTTTCCTATTTCAAATACTTCGCTTGCCTTTGGTTATGTGTTATCCAGCGCAGCAATCAGCACAAGCTATACAGTGCTTACTTATATCTTATATGAGTTTTATTTTTATTATCGGTATGGAAGTGAATTGGCAAGCGAGACTGCCGTAGTCATACTTGCATTTATAAAGTTTGCGTCTCTGATCAATGCAGCAGTTCTTTATATCCTAACGGATTGGATTGAGAGTAAGGCCGATTTTTCTAGTTTTGCCAATTTGTACGGAACCATCATTGGTTTCTTGGCAGGAGCCTATCTTCCTTATTTTTTCTATGGATCGTGGATTAGGAGGCTACTGTTTTTTCTTCCGGCAACTCAGATGACCAGTATATTTCGACAGCTTGTCTTAACCGATCTATTGTCAGGACTCCGCCCCGACTTAAATGTTTCACAGATCGAACATTTTAAGCGTTCCTTTGGAATTTATCTAAAAGATCTGACGGAAACTGATACGGTGGAAAGCCAGTTTCAATATCAACTTCTAGTAGTAGAATTGCTTTTATTGCTAGCATGTATTTTCTATCTTTCGCGAAAAAGAAGAAAACGGACAATTGCATAATTAGTTAAAATAATGCCTGTTACATCAAGTAGCAGGCATTTGTTTTTTAATTACAAGGAAATTTCTCTCGTGATCCCCTAATAATTAAAAAAAGCAAAGTTGAAAAGCTAATTTGTAAGAATTGATTTAGAATTTGAAAAAAATATAGTAAGATTTATAAAGTATCCTATCACTAAAGAGTTAAGAAAGTGAGGAAAGAACATGTGGCAAAGAAAGTTAAAACGAAATAAGCTCCAGTTTTTGCTGGCAGGATTTGTGCTGATGATCGCAGCGGTAATTATATCAGGCAGTCTGATCTTCTCCATAGAAAGCACGAGCTATATCAACAAGTTTTACAGTGGCAAGACAAATCCGGAAGGATATGCGTACATAAAGGGAGAAAAGTCATTACAAAGCATAAAGGATAAGGCAAGTAAGAATGACAAGATCAAAGAAGTGAAAGTAATGGATGGGGTGCAGCTGTTAGAGAATTATAAGTTAAACGGTGAAGAAAAGGCCCCATTTTATACATTTCTTTATGAGACATTAAATTATAAGGACCTTCCAATTGGCATTAAGATACGGGAAGGAGAAGAGAAGCCGGCACCAAAAGATGATGAAATCTGGGTAGAACGCATCTTTGCAAAAAATAATCACATTTCTCTTGGAGACACCATAGAGCTTTCAAATAAAAAGCTAAAGGTAGCGGTAATCATCAATACGTCCATCGTACCAAATTCATTAAATAACATTACGCCATGTCTGATCAGTGCCAAGACGAGGCAGGATCTGATGGAGAAGAATGAAGCCATGCATCTTGTGGCAGTAGAAAGCGATACAGATACAGAGGCATCCTCCTTTTTAGACGATGCACTTAAAGACTTTGGTACCGATATTATTTATGTGTATACAAGATCGGATCTTGTAGGCAGTGTAGAGAGCATTGCGTTGATCTTTGCAGGGTGTGGCCTGATGGCGGCAGTGATGATCTTCATCGTCTCCTTAGTCATTATCAAATTTATCATTAAGTCCACCATGACAAGAGAGTTACAGTGCATTGGCATCTGGAAGGCATTAGGAAAGAGCAATGGGTTTATCAAAGGAATTTATTCGAAAGCCTACCTGCTTATGGGACTGGTATTTATCACGAGTGGAAGTTTTCTTGGAATTCCCGTGGCTTATATTATGGGAAACCGAGAACTGGATAATGCGGGAGGCTTCCATCTTAGCATGTTGACGCCGGCTGTAATTTTGACAATTATTTTGTTGTTGAATTTAATTATGTATTGGCAGATACGAAGGGTATTAAAACGAATTGATCATATTACGCCGGTAGAAACCTTGCGGATTGGTCTTACGTCCAATGAAAAGAAAGTGAAAAAGTCGTTGATTAAAAATGCCCATTCTCCATTTTCCATGGCAATCAATGATATTGCAAAGAAGCCTGGACATAGCATTATGCTGATTTTATTATTGTCCTTGTCTATTTATTTGGGAGTATTCTTTGTAGAAATGCAGTATTCCTGTCAAAATATTGGAACCATGCCAAATGTCTGGTTTGGCATACCAAATGTGGATGTCACGCTTACTGGAGAAATTTCCGTTTCTCTAAAGGAAGAATTAAGTCGGATGGATGAAGTACAAGAGTATCAGGTGGGACATTTTATTACCAGACTTGGAGCCAGTGCCAAGGAGGAGAAGGTAAATGAGCTGGTAAATGGATCCATAGGAATCGTAATGGATCATTGGGATGAAAAGACAAGCAAGATCACTCCAAAAAGCGGAAGGCTTCCAAAGGCAGATAATGAAGTGGTAATTGGCAGTATCTTAGCAGGAGAGCTTGGATATAAAGCGGGAGATGAGTTGACCCTTACCATGAATGGAAAGACCAATACGTATCTGATCGTGGGCACAATAAATAGTCTGATGAGTGGCGGAAACTGTATTGGATTTACGGAGAAAATCTTAGAAACCTATCCGGATAAGGCAGTAAATGACTATGGATTTGCGTATGTTACATTAAAACAGAGTACCACCATGGAAGACTTTAAAGCACTGATGAAACAGAAACCATATGGAGTCATGGTAGGAAAGGTATGCAACGAGATCAAGACCACAGGGGAAAGTATATCGGAAATGATTTATCCGCTTTGCATTATCTTAATTATTGTCAGCATGCTATTTTGTATCCTGAACATCATTAATTTATTAGCAATGGACCATTTTGAAAATCGAAGAATTTATGGAATTCTTAAGTCACTGGGATTCACCAATCGCTACATTTGCTTTAGAAGCATAAGCAAGATTTTTATATTATCAATCGCAGCCATAGTCATTGCAGTTACCAGCTTTGTTTTGACGGCACCAACGTTTATTGAACTGGCCAGCGGTGTAGACGGTTTAGTATTAAATGTTAAGTTAATTGCAGGAATTACAGTTGCCATGTTAGTTGAGATTGGAATTGTAACGGTAATGTTCTGTCTGCCAATGCGAAAAATATCGCCAAAAGATTTAATGGAAGAATAGGAGTGGGACTATGAGAAATGTATTGATTAAGACCGATAAATTATGTAAGAGTTATGTCACGGGGAAACAGGGTGTCCATGTACTGAAAAATTTGGATTTAGAGATATACGAAGGTGATTTTACTGTTATAATGGGAAGTAGCGGAAGTGGAAAGTCGACCCTTTTATATTCCATCAGTACTATGGACCGCCCAACAAGCGGCAGCGTAAAGCTGCTTGGAAGGGAAGTTGCGACAGCAACCGAAAATGAAGTGGCTGAGATCAGGAAAAACGAGGTATCCTTTATCTTTCAGAGCATGAATTTACTGCCGGATCTCTCCGCATTTGAAAATATAGCCTATGCAGGATACGGCACAAAGGAGCGAACGAAAGAGGAGGTAAACAGACAGGCAGCAGCCCTGCTTCAAAAGTTCCATATCGAGGACTTAAAAGATAAGTTTCCAAGTGAAATGAGTGGTGGACAGAAGCAGCGTGTAGCGGTGGCAAGGGCGCTGATTACAGGAGCCAAAGTGGTTTTTGGAGATGAACCGACAGGAGCATTAAACTCCATGGCAGGAAAAGAGGTATTAGACTTACTTACCGAGATCAACAAGGAAGGACAGTCCATCGTTATGGTTACCCATGACCTAAAGGCAGCCCGACGTGCAACCAGATTATTATACTTAACCGATGGCCAGATTGATGGGGAGCTAAGATTAGGAAGGTACATAGAAGAAGAGAAGAAAAAAAGAGATGAAGTGATCGACCAGTTCTTAAAGGAAAGAGGCTGGTAGAACAACGGACAGGAGGAGTTTTTGTGGCAAATGAAAAAATATTGGTAGTGGAAGACGATAGTGAGTTGTTAAAGATCATGGTTGAATTTCTGAAGGTAGAGCAGTATCAGGTGTTCACTGCCCAGGATGGAATTCAGGCAGTGGAGTTAGCCAAAGAGCAGCAGCCGGAATTGATCTTATTGGACCTTATGCTTCCGAAACAAGATGGCGTGGAAGTATGCAAACAGATTCGAGAGCTTTCCCATGCCCCAATTATCATTATTTCAGCAAAAAGCTCCGATTATGATAAAATCCTTACCTTAGGTGTGGGAGCAGATGACTACCTGACCAAACCATTTTCTTTGATGGAAATGGTGGCCAGGGTAAAGTCACAAATTCGAAGGTTTACAACCTTTGCCTCCAGCAGTAAGCAGCCGGACAATACCAATGAGGTACGTGAGTTTGGCGCACTTAAGATTTATCCCAACAGCTATAAGGTTATGCTAAAGGAGAAGGAGATTTCCTTTACATCCAGAGAATTCTTAATCATCAACTATCTTTCCGAACATGATAAAAATGTATTTACCAAGGAGCAGCTAATGAATCAGGTGTGGGGATTTTCTGAATATGTGGATGAGAATACCATTGCAGTCTATGTTGGCAGGATACGGGAAAAGTTTAGCAAGGTTGGTCTAAAGCCAATCAAGACGGTCTGGGGCGTGGGATACAAATGGGAGCTGTAAAGAAGATCAAACAATATTGTCTGGCATTGCTTGCTCTGCTGTTGATCGCAGCAGGGATTTTTGCAGTTTACATAAAGAAAAATGAAACCAGCAAGATTGACGTTGCAAAGGTACGGCTTCAGGTAAACCAATATCAGCAGCAGGTAAGAAAGGCGTTGTCGGGAGAGACAGCCAAGGAGAGCCTATTAAAGGAAACAAAAGAGCTCCCTTTCTTAAAAGAGGTTATGGTAATTGGGCTAGACGGTACGGTAGTATTCAGCGATGGAGAGGCACCCTATAAACAAGGTGAGCAGTATCCACTGGATGAACTTTCAGGTGTAGAGAAAGAACAGGTAGTAAACGGAGTTTATTCCTATCGAGCACCTATTGTAATTGAAGGAAAGATGACAGAAGTCTTGCTTTTAACCGTAGAAACCAAAGAATTTAGAAGTTCTAACAAGGAAGAAAAAATGTATTTTCTTGCAGTCATGCTGTTATTTTTGGTGATCGCATTCTTACTGTTATATGAGCAATATCGATTGAAAAAAGATCTCTTTGAGCCAGTAGAGTATTTACATGAGGCAACCAGACAGATTTTAAATGGAACCTATGACAAGCCGCTTCATTACAGCTATTCGGATGAAATTGGCTCTTTATGCAAGGACTTTGAATATATGCGAAGCGAGCTGGAAAAGAGTAACCGAGAGCAGGAGCGGATGGCGACGAAAGAAAAAGAGCTGTTAGCATGTATTTCCCATGATCTAAAGACGCCACTGTCCGGAATTCTTGGCTATGTGGAAGGGATCGGAAATGGAATTGTGACAAGTAAAGAAGATATCAAAGGCTATTGCGATATTATCATCCGCAAGGTAAAATTACAGGAAAAGCTGATTGATGATATTTTGGAAGAAACCAAGACGGAGCTGAACCAAATGACATTTGAGATGGAAACGGTGTATTCCAAAGAGTTCTTTGACTCTGCAGTGGAAGAGATGTCATTGGAAGTAAGGGAAAAGCACATGAGCCTTACGGTCGAACCATTTCCACAATATTTAATTACCATCGACAGAAAGCGTATGATGCAGGTGTTATACAACCTGATCAATAATGCAGTCAAGTATTCCAATGAAAAAGGAACTATTCACATCCGTTCGTTTCTAAATGAGCAGGCCAGTCCCAAGGAGCTGGTAATTACCGTGGAGGACAACGGAAAAGGAATTAGCGCAGTCGATCTTCCATTTATCTTCGATAAGTTTTACCGCGGGGAAAAGGCCAGAACACAAGATATTCCGGGAAGCGGCCTTGGCTTAAATATCGCAAAGTACATAATTGAAAAACATGGTGGCCATATGGAATGTGACAGTATTTTAGGGGAAGGAACCACAATGATGTTTTCAATCCCCTTGAAATAAATGACAACAGAGGAAAGAGAAGGAGGCATATTTATGGGAGGTATTATTTTATTTATCGTGTTGGATCTAATTTGTTTAGTCTGCACCATTGTATTTCTAAGAGGAAAAGGAAGTATGTTGATCTCAGGCTACAACACGTCATCGAAAGAAGAGCAAGATAAGTATGATAAGGTGAAGCTGTGCAAATCTATGGGCGTGTGCATGGGAATTGTAACAGCGATTATGAGTATTCTAACCATACTTGCATATTTCGTAGAGACAGGGAGAATGCAGGAGAAGACATTAGGACCAGTTGCCTATATCGCTACGGCTTTGATCTTTATCGATGTGGGAGTTGAAATGTATTATTCCAATAAAAAATGTAAAAAGTAAGGGGGCTTAGTATGGAGAGCGAGTGTCAGATAAGCGAGTATGAGAAATGCATGGCAGGAGACATTTATAAGTGTCATGAGCCGGTTTTCTTAGAGTTCAAACGAAAGACAAGGGAGTTATTACTCAAATATAATGCACTAGCCTATGACCAGAAGAAAGAGAAATACGAAATCTTAAAGCAAATGTTTGGAAAGGTCGGAGAAAATGTGACCGTAGCCAATCCTTTTGTCTGCGATTACGGACGAAATATAGAGATTGGAGATAATGTCTCCATCAATATGAATTGCACCTTTATAGACTGCAATAAGATAACAATTGGGAGCAACATCATGATTGCCCCAAATGTCCAGCTCTATACAGCAACCCATCCAATCGAGTTAGATGAACGGATACATACCGAGGACAAAGAACATAACATTCCCTACCACTGCGACACCTATGCTTTACCAATCACCATAGAAGATGGTGTCTGGATCGGCGGAGGCGTCATTGTTTTACCCGGCATTACAATCGGCCAAGGCAGTGTTATCGGAGCCGG
>JAUNRX010000026.1:22915-34350 GCA_030539495.1 bacterium
AAGACCCGAGGGGAACTTATCACACTCACGAAGCCCCGCTCTGGGAAGGACATCGGAAACTTCGTGTCCGATTGGAATCGTTTTCCCGGAATTCACTTCCGGAAAAACGGAAAGGGATAGGAGCAAATTGCTCCTATCCCTTTCATTACCCACAGCACCGGATGAAAGCCTGATTTCATCCGAAGCCACCGTCCTCGGTGGCGCAGTGGCGCCTACAGTGGTGCCATTAGCACGCGTCCTGACCCGCGGTAAACATTTACAAGACCTTCGCCAGAAGCAGCAGAGCCGATTAAACTCTTCGTAGAACGTTCTACGGTGAAGTTAAGGCTTTGGCTCCATGCGATTGCATAGCTTCCATCGATCTTTAGTTCGTCGTTATCAAGCACGATTTCAATTAACTCTTCTCTTGGATAGCGAGATTCTAAGACAACAAGACCTTGTCCGTTAAGACAAGTATTGAAAAGTCCTTCACCACCTGCAATTGCAGAAGAGAAAGTGCTTCTTGAAACAACCTGCATATTAACAGATGCATCACAAGCAAGGAAAAGTCCGTCTTCGATTACTAGTCCATTCCAATCTTCCACTTTTTCAATTAAAAGATGTTTATAAGTTGGCTCTAAAACAAGCTGTCCATAGCCTTGATATAAAGGTTTTACCGTAGATTCGCCAGTTACTCTTGAACCAGCAAATTTCTTTAAGAAATCACCGGCACCACGAATATTTGTCTGTGCCTGAATATTTCCGGCCATCCATTGCATTGCGCCTGCTTGGATAATACAGCCAGTACCATTTAAAGAGATAAAAACTTGTCTTTTACGCACATTCATTTCAGCAGCATAGTATGCTTGAATTGCGCTTGTTGGATCGACACTTAAATCTTTATCATATTCAAAGATTGCGTAAGGACCAAGCTGGTTAATTAATTTACGGTTTTTAGTATCCGCTAAATTTACTTGAAACATAAAGTGTATCCTCCCATAGGTTTTTACTATTACATAATTTGTTTACCAAACACATATCCCGCAGTATATAACGCCATAAGAAGCAAGTTGATTGCTACAAAGGCACGATGGCTTCGTTCATGTTTATCAAGCAGTTTTGCAAGAATGATAAACAGTGGAATTGCCACTGACATATATCTGCCGCCACTTAGAATAAAGGAAGCAGAAAAGCTGATGATCGTATATGCTGTCAGATAAAGAATATATTGAGGTTTATGCTTATTTGCGGCATAAATTAGTAATCCAATCGTAAGAACGACAATCGCTGCCTGTGGAAGCCAAAGAGCAGCTTTCATATTTGCGGTATAATGGTCGCTACATAAATAATTAAAAATAGTTGTAACTGCCTTACCTACATATTCATAATGATGTCCCCATACATTTTCCTGAAGTTCAAGGAACTTAAAGCAGTTTCCGGCAACAAGATAGTTGAGGAATAGATAAATCAAGGTTCCAACTGCCGTAAACAATACTGGAATTAAAACAAGTAAAGAACGGAAGAATTCACTTTTTTTTCGCTCCATTAATTTTTTAATTGGTTTATAGACATCAAGCCATTCGATTCCGGCAGGAATAATTAACAGAATTCCCTGCATTCTAGATAAAGAACTTGCCATACCGAATAGCGCCACCATAGTCCAGTTATGTTTCTTCAAATAATAGAAAAATGCAGAAGCAGTAAACAAGAAAACACTTTCCGGCATCATTGCACCAAAGAAAAATCCAAATGGAAAGATGGATAAATAGATAACCGCTTTCTTTGCGATGCTCTTTCCATATTCCAAAGAGACAAATCCATACATATAAACGATGCCGCCGACATAGCAGATAGTAGATACAAATAAAGCGCTTATATCATAATCACGAATAAAGAAGTAAGCAATCTTGATGGCCCAAGCATAAAGAGGGAAGAAAACCAACGTAGTAGGTTCACCATTCTCCATCCAGAAATTATAACCACCGGTAGCAATACGAATATAATTGGAGGCATCCCATTGATGCCAGCTGTCCACGAAACTTGATATCGTAATATTTTGTCCATTTCCAGCAAATAGTGCCAGTGCAAATGCAGAAACGACATAAACAATTATTCGAAATGCAAATGCTTCAAAAGCAATAAAAATATACTCCCTAGTTGTAGGAGTTTCACTAAGTTCTTTCGTATCCCCTAAGAATAAATTTACTTTGGCATTTTTTGATTGAAATGGAGCGCCGGCCATCACAAGCATGCGATAAGCAGCAACAAAAATCACATAAATAAGTGCCAAAGAAATCAGTAAATTAATCATACGACTCCTATCTGTCTGTTTGCCAGACGTAACTATAGTTATAATTATACAATAGCAAAAATATTCTTTCAACACGCCTTTTTTACAGAAACCCCCATAGAAATAGCAGTATTATCTCTCAAAGTAGTATTTTATATGTAATCATTTTACGCTTTTAGGAAGCTACCCTTTTTGCGTAAGAATAGCTCCGCCATTCTTGTAAAGTGGCTTTTGTACCCATAGACTACATCGATCATTTTTAAGAAAAATTCATAATCTATAGAAGAACAATAGGAGGGTAAGTGCAATACCAGCCTGCACGCCCTCCTATTGATCTTTCGTAAACAAAAATAAATTTTCTTAAAAGTAATCTCGTATCTATAAGAAGTACAAAAGCCTACGCTTCGCGTTTATCAATCCAAAGATTATAACTAAGTCCGATTAATACAAGAGTTCCACCAACTAACTGATAGATTGAGATGCTATGCACCACGATATAATCGATAATCATACCGGCAAACAGCTGGCCGACAAATAAGAATAAGGTAAGGTAGAAAGAAGAAATCTTTCCGGATAACACAATTTGAAGAGTAACTCCAACTACACCAACTAATCCGCCAGTATAAATCCACCAGGAACCGCTATAAGCAGATACATCAAAGAAATGAAATGTTTCATTGCTAACGATAAATAACACGATGGATCCAAGAAGTCCAGTTAAAAAGTTGAAAAATGTACTTTGATAAGAACCTGTTTTTTCAGATAAAGCAAAGTTGATCACACGGGATAATACACAGGTAACACCTGAGAGAATGGATAAAATGATAAATAACATAGATGCCTCCTTAGGATAAAGTCATTAAGAAAATGCCGATGGAGATAATAAGAAGTCCAACCGTTTTCTTATGGTTAAATCGAATAACAGGAAGACCGAATAGGCCAAAATGATCGATTATGATAGATGACACAGACTGCCCAAATAGGCTAAGTGCAAGAGTTAATGATGCGCCAAGATGAGTGTATCCGACGTTATTGAATAGAACAGTAAGGATACCGACGAAACCACCACAATAAAGGTAAAAAGGAATTCCCTTTAAATTGTTTAATTTAGATTTTGTAAAGAACATGACAACGATAATGCCAAGCAGTCCAACGAAATGGATAATTACAGAAGAGGCATAATTTCCAGTAGCGGAACTAAGTGTGCCATTTAGATACACCATAAAGCTGATCAGTGCACCAGTAAGTAATGATAAGAAATAATTCATGTACAGTCTCCTTAAACTAGATTTGAAATTTTTATGTCTAATCATACTATTCGATATGAACAAGGAATGCAAGAAATAATCCATATAAAAACAATGGTAAATATTACATGATTTTTTATAAAAACATAGTATAATAAAAATGTTGAAAAAATAAGTACATAATTCGTGAAGTAAAAATAAAGGAGGAAGACAGCATGATTACGACAGATAATAAATCCATTAATTTTATAAAAAAAGAGGATCTGACCGGTGGCTACAATGGGATGAGATACATAATGAAACGACAGGATGATGAGACATTTAAAACAACGATCTGGCCAGAGCCATTTTGTTTTGAGAAGACACCAGAGGAGCAAAAGGAAAGCAAGGACTTTCCATTAACCGTAGAGGGCAGAGATAAAGCCATAGACTGGCTCAATGAGCGTTACGAGGCTCGTAAGACGGAATGGGACAAGGCTATGGCTAATGATACTTTTTATTATGCAGTAAAAGGGAAAAAGCCAGTATAAATACTACTTAGCATTAAGGGCTGCCATTGTAATATAGTTATATGGCTGGTTAAAGTGTGGTAAGAAGAAGGTATCGAGAAGTTTTAGCTTATCGATGGTAACCTTTTCTTGGATTGCCAAGCTAAACATATGGATGCCAAGGCTGATGTCATGACGGGATGCAAGCTGGGCACCTAGAATGACTCTGGACTTCTTATCATACACTATCTTAATGCGGACTTTTTCATTATTTGACTCAATAAAGGATGCTTTTTGGTAATCCTCATAGTCCGTAAATGCCACGTCGAATCCTAGTGCAGTTGCTTTCTTTACGCTCATACCCGTGGAAACCAAGTTAAGTCCAAATACACTGATAGCATTGGAGCCCTGAACACCGATGGAAGCAAGAGGAGTGCCACAGGCATTATGGGCAGCTACGATGCCGGAACGAACGGCATTAGTGGCAAGTGCGATATAGCTTTTTGCATCAGAAGCATTGTCATAGACAGTGGCACAGTCGCCGATGGCATAGACGTCCTTCATACTTGTTTCTTGATGTTCATCCACCTCAAAGGCACCATTTTTAAATAATTTAAGCTGATCTGCACCAAGACTGGTATTTGGCTTAAATCCAATCGCTAAAATGACCATGTCTGCTTTATAGGTAGCTTTGTCAGTAACGACGGCTTCACATTTCGTAGTACCCTTGATTTCAACCACCTTTTGGTTTAGTGCAAGCGTGATTTTGTGTTCTTCCATATTTTTATCCATAAGACATGTAAAATCAGGATCATAATATCCGGAAAGAGTGGTGTCCGCAATATCAATTAAGGTAACATTTTTATCGACCCGTTTAAATGCTTCTGCCAGTTCCACGCCAATATATCCGGCACCGACTACGACAATGTCCTGGATTGCCTGATATTCTAATTTTTCAATCACTTCTTTGGCATTTTGAAATAATTTTACTTGCTGAACATTCTCTAAATCCTTGCCAGGCAGGTTCGGAATAATTGGAAGAGAGCCGGAAGCAAGGATTAATTTATCATAACTTTCTTCATGTTCATTTCCATGAATGTCTTTTGCAAATACTTTCTTTTGCTCATAATCAATTCGGTTGACTTCGCATTCCATATGGATGGTTGCGCCTTTTTCCTCTAGCTTTTCTTTGGAAGAATAAAATAGACCTTCTGGACCCTTGATTTGTCGTCCAATCCAAAGAGCCATGCCACAGCCTAAAAAGCTGATATTAGAATTTCCATCAAAAGCGACAACTTCTTCATTTGAATAATTATCTAATATGGTATTAATGCAAGCAGTTCCGGCATGATTTACACCGACAACAACTATTTTGCTCATATTTTTAAGACTCCTTTATCAATAATATACAATGCTTAGTATGGTTAAAATGGTCGGAAATACTCATATCCATAATTTACAAGTAGAAAAATCAAATGTGGGTATGCTAGTATAGTGCCTAATATAATAATCAAAACAAAGCTATCGTATAACGTTGATATAATGGATCAATAGTCTCTACCAAATCACCTATGATTTGACTACGATGTGCAGTCTTATTTTGCGCAGTCAAAACATTTCTGATTCGCCTTTATGATAGTGAAATAGCTAAAGGGAGAAAGTCATGAAATTTATTTCTAATTATTTTGAATTCGAGAAGAATAATACCACATTCAAAAAAGAAATCCTTGGGGGTTTAACCACATTTTTAACAATTGCATATTTATTATTTGTAATTCCGGATATCTTAGGATCCGTAGGAGTTCCAAAAGAGAGCGTATTTGTTGCAACTGCAATTTCAGCAGCAGTCGGAACCTTTATCATGGGCGCATTTGCAAAGTTTCCAATGGCATTAGCACCAGGTATGGGGCTTAACGCATTTTTTGCTTATAGCGTAGTAGATGGCATGGGAATTCCATGGCAGACAGCATTTGCAGGAGTTTTTGTATCCGGCGCGATCTTTGTTGTTATTTCAGCAACCGGCCTTCGTGAATTAATCATTAAAGTAATTCCAAATGATATTAAGTTTGCAGTAAGTGCAGGCATCGGCTTATTTATTGCATTTATCGGTTTAAAAAATGCAGGAATTATCGTGGGAAGTGCATCCACGTATGTAGCTCTTGGTGATGTAAAATCACTTCCGGTATTAATTACGATTTTCGGCCTTCTTGTAATGGCCATCTTAATGGTTCGCGGCGTTACATCCTCCATCTTTATCGGCTTAGTGGTTACTGTAATCGCAGGCATGGTGACAAAAGTAGTTCCACTGCCAACTGCAATCGTAAGTATGCCACCAAGTATGGCTCCAACATTCGGTGCAGCAATTACTCATTTAAAAGATGTATGGAATGTAGATATGCTTCTTGTAGTATTTACACTATTATTTATGGATTTCTTTGATACAGCAGGAACATTAGTTGCAGTAGGTTCTAAAGTTGGTTTAATTAAAGAAGACGGAACAGTGACTAACGGTTCTAGAGCATTACTTGCAGACTCCGTAGCAACTTGCGTAGGTGCTGTATGTGGTACGACAAATACAACAAGCTGTATGGAATCATTATCCGGTATAGCCAGCGGCGCAAGAACAGGATTTTCAAGCGTAGTAGTAAGCATTATGTTCCTTGTGAGTTTATTCTTCTCACCATTATTGACTGTAGTAACAAGCAGTATTTCTGCACCAGCTTTAATTATCGTAGGATCTTTATTGTGCGTATCCTTACGTGAAATCGACTGGGATGATCCGGTAATCGCAATCTCAGCATTCCTAACAATTATCCTTATGCCACTCACATACAGCATTGGAGAAGGAATTGCCGGAGGTTTCCTAATCTACATTATCCTAATGATTGCCAAAGGCAGAGTAAAAGAACTCCACCCCGTAATCTACGGTCTAGGAGCTCTCTTCATCCTTTACTTTGTAATCTAATGAGAAAAAACAACAAGTAAAATAAATAGTTGTAAATTTAATAGAAAGTTATGTTTTTGAGCTTTTGAAAAACATTTTTTGTATAGAGGTGTTGCATGAATGATTTTTAATCGTTGGTGTAGTACCTCCTTTTTCGTTCATATCTCCTTCAAAAAGATTTTTATAGAATATTAGATGATATGATCCGAAAAGTACTATGAAAAAATACAATTATATGTATAATTATAGCATAACCACGTTACATATAAAGAATGTTCAAAAGGGAGGAATTTATGAATAGAAAATATATAAAATATATCTTTATAGTATTATTACTGTTTATTTCTGTTTCAACGGTTGGTTTTGTTAACTACAAATATACGAAAAAGGTTCCTATTACAAAATTCTTTGAAAACGACGCAAACAAAATTACAGAAATACAAATTACTAACGGCAATACTGGTAACGTTGAAATTATAACTGATAAAAATCAAATTGAAAAATTATCACAGTTTTTGTCTACGATCAAATTACAAAAGAATTCAAAAGAATCATCGGGGTGGTTGTATGCACTTGAGTTCTATTCTAACGATACAAAGTTAATTGAAATAGTAGATATGGGGAGTCGGTATTCTATCAATGGTGAAAAATATACCGTAATATCTAGTAACAATACATCTTTGAATGAAATTATTGATGAAATGCTTTATTAGTATTATTCTCAAAATAACAATAAAATAAAAGAGATAGGCGTTCCTAACAATAGCACTGTTATGGCAACGCCTATCTCTTTTTCATAATCCTAACAAGTCTCTACAAAAGGCTGTTTACACGCTGACGCTGATTATAGTTTTCGAAACGTAGTCGAAAACGGTCAAATAAATCTTCATTATAGAATGTATATAAATCATTTGCCAATAAAAGATGATCAAAGATGGAAAACTGCACATCTTTTAATTCATCCGTCACATTTGGGAACAAATGCGCTTCCTCCATAAGAGAAGTAAATTCCTCTTTTCCATTTAAGAGAAGAGAGAGAACTGTTTCCTTGGATTCCTCCTTCATTTCTTGATCATAAATCTTTTGAACTAATTTCTTGAAATTGTTTCGAGATACTTCCAGTTTTAACTGAAGTACATTGATATCAAACATAGTATCCATTCATTTGTCCTCATTTGTTTTTTTTATTAATCATATCCTACCAAGAAATATAGTACAAGTGCAAGTAGAGTAAAGAAATAAAAGAATGAAGCTAGTTGATATTAAAAAAGATAAAAAACACAAAAAATATACAATTTAAGGAAATTGCGATTAAGAAAATAAAGTATTTTGTCAATTCCCCTTAATTATATACGGTAAGGCCTTGATAAACTTGAATTGTCAGAATAATTATAGTAACCTATTGATACTAAAAACAGGAGGACTTCAAAGGATGACATTTATTAACGAGTTACTTAAAAACACAAATGACTTCCTCTATGGATATATTTTAATTGCCTTACTTGTTCTTGCAGGTATTTATTTTACGATTAGAACAAAGTTTGTGCAAATAACAATGATTCCAGAGGCATTTCGTACATTGACAGAAAAGAAATCAGATGAGAAAGGGGTATCTTCCTTTCAGGCATTAATGATATCGACAGCTTCAAGGGTGGGAACTGGTAATATCGCAGGTGTAGCATCAGCATTGGCTGCAGGCGGACCGGGCGCAATCTTTTGGATGTGGCTTCTTGGTATCATCGGTAGTGCATCTGCATTTGTAGAAAGCACATTAGCACAGATTTATAAGGAAAAGGACGACAAAGCATTTCGCGGGGGTCCTGCTTACTATATTCAAAAAGCATTAGGAAAGCGTTGGTTAGGTATTATCTTTGCTATCTTACTTATTCTTTGTTTTGCATTTGGATTTAATGCGCTTCAAGCGTATAACGTTAGCTCAGCAGTTGAGTATTATGTATCGGGAAATGAAGCAAAGAAAATTTTAGGCTTGGTAATGGGAATTATCTTAATGATTGCCACAGCTTATACGATTTTTGGTGGTGTACACCGAATCGGAATTATTACATCCGTAATAGTACCAATTATGGCGATTTTATATATCTGCCTTGGTTTATTTATTACATTAACAAATATCACAGCGCTTCCAGGTATTTTTGCAGAAGTATTTAAACAAGCTTTTGATATTAAATCCATTGCAGGTGGTTTTATGGGATCCTGTGTTATGTATGGTATCAAACGAGGATTATTCAGTAATGAAGCAGGTATGGGTTCTGCTCCAAATGCTGCTGCGACAGCGGATGTTAGCCATCCAGTAAAGCAAGGTCTTGTTCAAATGATTTCTGTATACATTGATACGTTGATTATCTGTACGACAACAGCAATGATGATCTTAGTATACGGAGTTGGAAATGGTGAAACAGGAATTCCATTAGTACAACAGGCAGTAAAATCTCAAGTTGGTGAAATCGGTATCCACTTCATTATTGTTTCTATTATCTTCTTTGCATTTAGTTCTATGGTTGGTAACTACTGTTATGCAGAGTCCAACTTAAGATTTATTAAAGATAACAAAGTAGTTTTATTAGTATTTAGATTATTCTGTCTAGGTGCTATCGTATTAGGTTCAATTGCAAACTTCGATACTGTTTGGAACTTAGCAGATGTATTAATGGGCTTTATGGCAATTGTTAATATCATTGCAATTCTGTTATTATATCCTATCGCTGTTAAGGCATTAGACGATTATAAGAAGCAGAAGAAAGAAGGCAAGGACCCTGTATTCAAGGCTTCAGACATCGGAATCCACGATACTGAGTGTTGGTAGGGCGGACTGTCGCTGATGGGGGGCTGAAAGGTTCTCATTAAAATAGCTGTAGGTTTACGATAAAAAATAGGTGTTCCAGTAACAATAGGATTGTTATGGACACCTATTTTTTTATTGTAGGTTGTGACTATTTTAATGAGAACCTAATTTAGTTATTGGAGCGACAGTCGGGGGGAAGGTATTATAGATAATACCTTCTTAAAAGAAGAGCTTCCTAAAAGATAAAAAAGCAAAAGACGAAAAGCTTAAAGACAAAGACAGGGGGGCTATTGTGTTGGGACAGGGGTGTGTTATAATCGTAGAATAAATAACAGAGAAAGCGTAGGGAATCTATAGTGGATGTACTTGTTAATCATGGGTTGTTTGTGGCAGTTGTGGATGGACAGACGGTTGGATCACTTCGAGTTGTGGAAGATGGAAACAATCGGAGTCGTGTCGTCAGGGGAGAACGTGTCTATATCCAGAACTTTTCTGTGCATAAATCCTATCGAAGAAGGGGATACGGAAGAGAGCTTTTGACTTTTGTACTAGAGTGGTATCAAAAACAAGGAATTTTAGAAGTTACGCTGGCTGTAGAGAGTCGAAATGAGATTGCCAGGGAATTATATCAGAAGATGGAGTTTGAACGAATTCGAGAATGTAAGGATGCCAGACAGAATATAAAATATGACTTAATGCTCCATAAATACGGGAAAAAGGTACTATAGCATACAGGGATTGAGGCTACAGTACCTTAAAGGTGAGATAAATAAATTCACTAACAATATACCGCTACGTTATCCAGGGAGATAAGTAGCTTAGAGGGAGATTAACTTGATTTACTTGAAGAAACTCGCCGAGCGCATTTCTTTTTGTTTACAGCTATTATGATAGCATTCTTACAGAAGAAGTGATATATCAAAAATCTTATATATATATCAGAAAATAAATTCTTTTTCATATTGTTATTTCGTTAGAGTTGTATTACATTAAATATTAATATACATTATAAAACGACTTATTTTGGAGGACTATCATAGATGGAAGAAAATTTTTCAGTGCTGGTAAATTATCTTTGGAAAGAGACCATGAAAAACTTAAATTCAATTCTTACAGAGCAGGAATTAACAAAATTCTGTAGTAATGATTATTTTTATTTATCCACAATCCAGGAATTGGGACGACCTAATTTTACAATGATTGCAGAGACATTACAAATCAGTAAGCCAGCGGTATCGGTCATGATCCGCAAGTTATTATCCATGGGATTGGTGGAAAAAGAAAAAAGTTTAGAAGATCGTCGTGTGATTTATGTACAGCTTACTGAAAAAGGGAAGCAGCTGATGAAGGGCGATCAGGACTTGTATAATAATTTATCCTTGGACATTAAATCAATTGTCAAAAATGAGGACGAGTTGTCTGTTATTCAAACGACAATTCAACAGCTGGCAGATCGAATTAAAACAAAAAATAAGTAAATTTTATCTAAATATCTAAGAAATACTATGTACAGATCCAGATATGATCCACTTAAAAGCAATCGAGACCATCAGCAAGAAGTTAAGAGGTCCCGTATTTTAGGGACTTGCGCGAGTAAGTACTAATCAGTTCATCCAAGCTTGGCGACTTTGTCGACAAGCTGAGACTGTTGCAAATAAGCGCAACAGTCTTTTTTAATACATAG
>JAUNRX010000137.1:0-6054 GCA_030539495.1 bacterium
AGAAAAAAGATCATATAATATAGTAGAAGATAAAAGGAGTAAATGCATGAATAGTTCAAAAAATATGGCTAAAATAGCATATGCTGCATTAGAAGACAAAAAAGGGGAAGACATCGTAGTATTAGAAGTTGGCGACATTACAGTATTAGCTGATTATTTCGTAATTGCTAGTGGTACAAACAAATCTCAAGTTCAAGCACTTGTAGCAAGTGTTGATGAAGCATTAAGCAAAGAAGGTATCGAACCTACTCGCGTAGAAGGTGCTGGTAACGACAACTGGATCCTTATGGATTACAACGATGTTATCGTTCACGTATTCTCTCAAGAAGATCGTTTATTCTATAACTTAGAAAAAATGTGGAGAGATGGTAAAGCTGTAAGCAAGGAAGACTTAGGTCTTTAATATATATATCTTTCATAGAGAAGAAGCACATCATTTTGTTAAATGGTGTGCTTTTTCTCTATTATTACGAAGTTCCCTCGTAATTTAAAAATGCCCTAAAAAGAAGGGGGTACTTCGCCATGACTTTGTTTATGAAGATGTTTTTCTTATTTGTGAACGTTTGGGCATATATCAAATTACTAGCTTCAAAATACCCAAAATCATAAGTTAAAAGTAAAGAAATAAGGCAGTTTTGGCATATACAAGAATTAGTAGTTGAAAATGCCCACGTAATTTGTCGAAGTCTGGGCACGCGAAAGTGAAAAATTCTATATATGCCCAAAACCTCACAAATTCTTTGAAAATAGTAAGGAAATTGGGCAGAAATGGACAATTAATTTCATATATGCCCAAAGGCCTTTCACTCTAGTTTCGGCGTGAGCAAAGTGTCTTCGACCTGAAGCTTGTGCACCCTCATGAATGAGAGGCCAGGGGAGTTGAGAGAGTGCAAAACACACTTTGTTATATCCAAACTGGTTTACTATTTTGCTTTGTTTAGTAAGTATGCTATAGTAGTTATATAGCGTTTTATAGTAAGGGAGGGAGAATAATGAGCAATACAATATGTGGAGTTGATTGTACTAAATGCAGCTTAAAAGATAGCTGTGGCGGATGTGTGGAAACAAAGGGACATCCATTTCATGGAGAATGTATTGTAGCAAAATGTTGTCTGGATAGCGGTTATGAGAATTGTAGTAGCTGCCTTGATATGCAATGCAAACTTAAAGAACAGATTATTTCGGAATTCAATGCACTTGGTATAAAAGAGTTGCCAGAAGTAGAAAGCCTTATTCAAGTCAAAGGGTCTTTTCTTAATATTGAATACACTCTGCCAAATGGACAAGTAGTCAAAATGTTAGAGGATGATAAAATCTACCTGGCAAATCAAATATGTAAGCCCGATAGCGACAGATATTTTGGATTAGCCGCAGATGAAAACATATTGTTCGTTTCTGAATATGGTGAAGGTGGTTTAGATGGGGAAATCATACTATATAAAAAACGAGAACGATAATACATATGGAGTAGGAGAAGAAAAATGAAAAAAATACTTATGATTTTATCCGGATTAACAGGCGTTGTATTGCTTGTTATTAGTTTGTTAAAAAAAGCAAGTCAGCCCTCAGCATCCATGACGATTATTGGTGGATCTGATGGACCGACTTCGGTATTTCTTGCAGGAAAGACTGGACTAGAAATGCCGGTAATAGGAATTATCGCTGGCGTACTTTTACTTGTTCTATCTGGGATCCTTGCAGTAAGAAAGAAATAGGGAGAAGAATAGAAGCACCTCACTTAACTACAGTGAGGTGCTTCTATTTTTAATGAAACCGTTTTGTGCAAAGTCTTTCGAACAGCAGCAGGCTCTTCAATCATTTGAGAAAAATGTTTACAGACCAATGGAGCCATCTGTACTTCATAGAGATTCACACCAAAGATTGTAGCGTTTTCAAGTATTGGTCTTAAGATAGGCTCAATCTCTGTACCCATTCCAAGTGAAAAGGATTGTAGGCGAGGGCAAATTGTTTTTAATAGAGGGTCCGGACTTAACTCAAACGATTGCCCTTGATCATCAATTGCCATTAGATATCGCAGCCATCCTGCAAATATAAAAGGAATCAATTTTAAATCAGATACGGAAAGAGTAGGTGAAGCGGCATATGCCTTAATGGTTTCACCAAAACGTATGGCCAGTTTCTGTGAGGTGTCAGTTGCAATTCTCTGTGGCGTATCTGGAAGAAAAGGATTTGGAATACGGCTTTGTAATACAGTATCTAAAAACTCTCTAGGATTTAGTATACCGGGATCTGTAACAACAGGAAGTCCCTCGTGATAGCCAAGTTGTTCTGCTAACTGTCGTAAGTCAGGATCCTCCATTTCTTTAAAAATACGTTGATAACCAAGCAGGCATCCAAAGATTGCAAGGCTAGTATGCAATGGATTAAGGCAGGTACAAACTTTCATTTTTTCCGCTTTCTCAACTGTGTCTCTTGTGGTAAAGAAAAGTCCCCCTTGTTCAAGAGGAGGTCGTCCATTTGGAAAGGTATCTTCAATGACAAGGTACTCACATTCTTCACTATTTACATAAGGTGCGATATAAGTGTGCTTAGAGGTAATAATCGGCTCAAGGTGCAACACACCATCATTAACAAGCTGTTCTTTTACTGTTTCATCAGGACGTGGTGTGATCTTATCAATCATTGTCCATGGGAAGGAGACTTTTTGGTCATCCATTATATAGTCAAGAAATCCGGGTTTCGTTAGTCCTTGATCACACCATGCCTTTGCATAGGTTACAATCGCTTCCTGTAATTTGCTTCCGTTATGGGAACAGTTATCCATACTGATCATGGCAATTGGCTTTTCATTTGATAAATAACGGACATAAAGAAGAGAGGTAACTTTACCAAGATAGCTTTCCGGTTTAGTTGGACCATTCTTTAGGTCGTTAGTAACAGCAGGAAGATAGCTTCCGGAAGCATTGATTAGCTGATAGCCTTTTTCTGTAATTGTAAAGGTAGCCATTTGTAAGGATTCTTTACAAAATATCTCTTTTAGTCTTGTATAGTCTTGTTGATAGTTAGTATCTAAAATAAGAGATTCCATAATGCTTCCGATCACTGTCTTTTCAAGGGAGCCGTTCGCTTTTAAGGTAGCAAGAATCGTCAAGTCATCATGTGGATGGTTGATTCGTTCGATAATCTCATAGTCAAAGCCTTCTGCGAGAATTATTCCACGAGTTAGGAGATGGGAATTTAATAACTTCTCTACAACATTTGCATGAAAGGCACGAAAGAGATTGCCGGCTCCAAAGTGAATCCAGAAGGGAGTTTCCTTCGTATTTTGTCTAATTAATGCTCTATCGTATTTGGGAAGGGCATAACCTCCCTTTTCCCAGGATAATCGATCTTTAATTCCTTGTTCGGTGAGTTCCATTGTGAATTGCTCCTTTCTCAATTGCTTCCCAGAGTCCATTTAGATAGGTGGCACCTAGTGCTCGGTCATAGAGCCCATATCCAGGCATAGCTTCTTCATCCCAGATCATTCGACCATGGTCAGGACGAATTGGACCGTCAAATCCTATCTCGTAAAGGGCTTTCATTATTTCATACATATCAAAACTGCCGTCTGAGGAAAGATGAGCAGATTCCTCAAAGTTCGTAGGTGAGTGAAACTTTAGGTTACGAACATGGGCAAAATGAACCCGCCCCTTTAGGAAACGAATCATATCCGGAAGGTCATTTTCCAGATTGGTTCCGTAAGAACCAGAACAGAAGGTAACACCATTATGTGGATTGTCTACCATTTGTATCATCCGAAGGATATTGGCTTTGTTTATAATAATGCGTGGAAGGTCGAATACGCTCCAGGCAGGGTCATCCGGATGAATTGCCATATTGATATTGTACTGTTCACAGACCGGCATAATCCGTTCGAGAAAATACTTAAGATTTTGAAATAAATCTTCTTCCGTAACATTTCTGTATTGTTCAAACAATTCTTTAATATGTGCCATACGTTCCGGTTCCCAGCCAGGCATTGTCGAACCATTTGTTTCGCCTGCAATAGAGGCAAACATGGTCTCAGGACAAAGTGCATCCACGGCTTCTTGTGTGTAAGCAAGAACAGTAGAGCCATCGGGACGTTTACGTGCTAACTCAGTTCTAGTCCAGTCAAATACCGGCATGAAATTATAACAGACTAGATGAATGTCTTCTTCGCCTAGATGTTTAAGCGTTGTAATATAGTTGTCAATATATTGGTCACGGTTCTTGCTTCCCGTCTTAATTGCGTCATGAATATTTACACTTTCAATGCCTGAGATATGTAAGCCGGAAGCTTCGACTTCCTCTTTTAGGCTATGGATTTGTTCTCTTGTCCATACTTCTCCGGGCAATGTATTATAAAGGGTTGTAATTACACCAGTGACACCGGGTATTTGTCGGATTTGCTGCAGGGTAACGGTATCGAATGCGGAACCAAACCATCGTAATGTCATTTCCATATTTTCTTCATCCTTTCTATGAAACAAACAGGTTTCGTTTTTTCTAATTATTAATTATATACTTCTGAGAAGGAGTTTCGATTGATAGGATTGTTAACTACATTGCAAAAGTTGCGGTATAAGGCTAAAATGTAAAAAAACGGAATTGAAAGAGTATAATAGGAGATGAGGATATGAAGAAGGAGTTACAGAGCAGTTTTTTAACAAGGCAGTATATGGTTTCCAAGGAGTTTGAGATCTATTATTATAGCGATCGAATCGCCCCAAAGACAGAACTTCATGTCCATGATTATTATGAATTCTATTTTTTCTTACAAGGTGATATATCTATGTTTATCGAGGGAGGTACGTATCCTCTAAGACATGGCGATATCGTATTAATTCCGCCGGGAGTGAAACATTATGCAGTAGTACATAGTAACAAAGAGCCTTATCGCAGATTTGTCTTCTGGATCAGCAAGGAGTATTGTAATCAATTAGCCTCCTTGTCCGTGGAATATGTGTATCTGATGCAGCACGTACTGCTTCAGGGAAAATATATCTTCTCCAACGATGCAATTTCATTTAATGCAATCCAGTCCAAGGTGTTTGATCTGCTAGAGGAGCTTCATTCCAACCGATATGGAAGAAAGACAAGGACATCCATTTGCGTCAATGACTTAATCTTATATTTAAACCGTGTTGTATATGAACAAAATCATATAGAGTGTGAGCAAGAGAAACCAAGCGTATATGAGACGATTGTCTACTATATTGAAACGCATTTAGAAGAGGAGATAACACTAGAGCAGATTGCAAAGAAGTTCTATCTAAGCAAATACTATGTGGCACATATATTTAAGGAAAATATGGGCATGTCGATCCATCAGTATATTATTAAGAAGCGGTTAAAGGCTTGCAAAGAGGCAATTACATGGACTAGCAGTATCCATAAGGTATGTCTTACGTACGGGTTTAAAGAATATTCAAGTTTTTACCGGGCATTTAAGAAAGAGTATGGGGTATCGCCAAAGGAATATAAAGAACGTTTAAGAAGCATTGTAAAAGAAGAAAAAGAGTAAGAGAGGGAGGTTAATATGGCGGCAGTAATCACATATAATACAAAGATACAAACAGAGGTACATACAAAGGCAATTGAGAAAGCCATTGCAAATTTGGTACGGGATATCAAGAAGGCATGTTGTAATACAAACGCACCTGGTGCAATGATTTCTCTTGTCAAAGGAGAACAGGAAAGAGAATGTTTTCATTTAGGAATTACAAGCCAAGGTGTCACCATCGAGGCAAAAGATGAACTAGGATTTATCTACGGAATTTATGAGATTAGTAAAAGAATTCTAGGGATTCAGCCATTCTGGTTTTGGAATGATCAAGTTATTGAACCCAAAGAAAGCTATACGGTTGAGGAAGAGTACCAATCAAGTCCTTACCCAATTCGTTTTCGTGGATGGTTTATCAATGACGAAGTGCTGATTCAAAACTGGACGATCAATGGGAAGAAAGAGATAGCCTGGGAAATGGCGTTTGAGGCGTTGCTTCGATGTGGTGGGAATATGATAATTCCGGGAACTGACCGTAATGCTGAGTTGCACAAAGACTTGGCAGT
>JAUNRX010000137.1:6154-8920 GCA_030539495.1 bacterium
GAGGAAGCAAGAGGCGCGCTAATGAGCAAGATCATCAAGCTTCAATACGATATGGTACAAAAAGAGCATCCGGATGCCCCTTGCTGCACGAATCTATATGGAGAGACGATGGAGCTATATAACGAAGGATATCTAAATATTCCGGACAATGTGATTAAGATTTGGGCTGATAATGGATATGGAAAAATGGTCACTAGAAGACAGGATAATCATAATCCAAGAGTAAACTCTCTTCCAAGGAAAGAGGATTCAGGAAGTAATGGTATCTACTATCATGTATCCTTTTATGATCTACAGGCAGCAAACCATATTACGATGTTGCCAAATTCACCGGGCTTTATAGGAAACGAACTGGAAGAGGTAATAAATCACAGAGGAAATGATTTTTGGCTTATTAATTGCTCCAATGTAAAGCCACATGTATATTTCTTAGATCTTGTTGCTACACTTTGGAAAGAAGGGACGATTGATTGTAACAAGCACCGAATGGAGTATGTGCGAACATATTATGGAGAGGAAGGAGCAGAGCAGATAGCAAAATGCTTTGAGGAGTATCCGGACTATGCGGTCGCTTATGGTCCAAATCAGGATGACCATGCAGGAGAACAATTTACAAACCATGTGGCAAGAATACTGGTCAGTCAGTATATGAGAGAGAAAACCCGTCCTGCAGAAGAACTAAAGTGGGCAACGGATGCATTGGCACTTCACGACCAAATCCATTGGTACCAAGCACTTTGCAAGAAGGGAAAGAACGGATATAAAGAATATCGTAAGCAATGTGAAGCCACGGCATTATCCTTACCAGAGGCAGCAGAAACACTCTTTCGAGACTCGCTTTTATTGCAAGTACAAATTCATGAGCAATGCTATTTAGGTGCTTACCATATGTGTGAAAGCCTTCTTTTTGCAGAACAAGGCCAGTATGAACAGGCATTTTATCAGGCAGGAAAGGCTAGAAAAGCATATATAGAAGGAAATGTTGCAATGAGACAGCGTGAACATGGCAAATGGTCCGGCTTTTATAAGAATGAGTGTCTAACCGATGTAAAACAGACTGCTTGGGTATTGGAGGGACTTATGAGCTACTTAAGAAACCTAGGAGATGGACCACATTTTTATAAATGGCAGCGAGAGTTTTTGTATCCGGAAGAAGACCGAAAAATCATGTTGCTTCTAAATTATGAGAACCATCTAACAGATCAAGAACTGTTTCAGCTTATGGAGCAGAAGCTTGGAAAATAGGAGAACTTTTAGCTGATAACAATTATCACCAAGAAAATAACGGGACAAATTTACAAGAATAGGGGTATAATAAAACTGTAAATCTGAGTGATTTAGTGAGAATTATAAGGAGGCAGTAGTATGAATCAAGAGCAGTTCAAGCAAATGAAATCAGCAAAGGGGTTTATTGCAGCGTTAGACCAAAGTGGCGGCAGTACGCCGAAAGCATTAAAACTATATGGAATCAATGAGGATGCCTACCATAACGATGAAGAAATGTTTACAGTAGTACATAATATGAGAACAAGAATTATAAAGAGTCCTGCATTTTCTAAGGACAAGATTATTGGTGCGATTTTATTTGAAAATACAATGGATCGAAAGATTGATGAGCAATATACAGCAGATTATTTATGGGAGACAAAAGGCATCGTGCCATTTTTAAAAGTTGATAAAGGACTAGAAGCCAGAGAAAATGGTGTACAGACTATGCGGGAGATTATTGGCTTAGATGATCTACTTAAGAAAGCAGTGACAAGGAATATCTTCGGTACAAAGATGAGGTCCGTAATTTTGGAAGCAAATCCAGATGGAATTAAGCAAGTAGTAAAGCAGCAGTTCGAACTTGCAAAGAAAATAATTTCCTATGGATTGGTGCCAATTGTGGAGCCAGAAGTTGATATTTTTAGTACAGAAAAAGAAAAATGCGAAGAGTTACTAAAGCGAGAGATTAAGGAGAACCTTAGTAAATTAGGCAAGAACGATCAAGTGATCTTAAAAGTGACGATTCCTTCAAAAGATGGATTTTATTCGGATCTAATGGAGGATAATCATGTAGTCAGAGTAGTTGCATTATCCGGTGGGTATAGCAGAGAACTGGCAAATGAGAAGCTTGCTGCTAATCCTGGACTAATTGCCAGCTTTTCCAGAGCATTATCGGAAGGATTAAATGTCAATCAGTCAGAGAAAGAATTCGATTCCATGTTAGGAAACTCCATCGAGGAAATATATAAGGCTTCCGTGGAGAAAAAGCAAGAGGTATTACAATAGAATTGATGACTGATGCAAACAAAAGATTTCAATGAGCATGGATCAAGAAACAATAGGATAAGGCCGTATTAAGTAGTTTCGTATGAATTGACAATTAAAATATAAATATTTCATAAAATTGTAAATCGAAAAAGAGAATTACTTGCATGAAAATACAATATATGGTAAACTAAACGCGTAATAAGAAATATTTAGAAATAAATCACAAGAAAAGAGAGGTTAATGTAAAATGGCAAAAGTAGAATTGAGTCAATACGGTATTACAGGAGCCAAGGAAATTGTACATAATCCTTCATACGAAGCTTTATATGAAGAAGAGATGAAACCTGGCCTAGAAGGATTTGAAAAAGGACAGGAAAGTGAACTTGGTGCAGTCAATGTTATGACAGGTATTTACACAGGTCGTTCTCCTAAAGATAAATTTATCGTTATGGATGAAAATTCAAAAGACACTGTATGGTGGACTTCTGATGAGTATAAAAATGATAATCA
>JAUNRX010000138.1 GCA_030539495.1 bacterium
GGATCTTTCTTAGCAGCTTTTTTCGAAGGGATCAAGCCGCCAATCAATGTTAAAACAATACTAAGTCCAATTAGACAAATGGCACTGGAAAGTGGTAAGAATGCATTTACATCGGTCCTTTCCAAAAGGGAATGCAGATACACATTGCTTGGAATTAAAATCAGTCGGGAGACTACAATTCCTATTACACCTGATAAGGCACCAATAATTCCAGTCTCCGCATTAAATACCTGAGATATATTGTGCTTGGATGCTCCCATTGCACGCAAGATACCGATTTCTTTTGTCCGTTCTAATACCGAAATATACGTAATTATTCCAATCATAATGGAGGAAACAAGTAAGGACACTCCTACAAATGCAATTAGCACATAGGCAATGGCGGTTACAATTTTGGTAACCGAGGAGGTGACCATGGCGATAAGGTCGGTGTACGTAATCCGGCGCTCCTCATCTACACTCTGATTATAGGTTACAATACAATCTGCAATTGCTTCCTTATCCTCAAACGTATCTGCATAAATGCGAATTGATGATGGTGCATCTACACTTGCAAATCCAAATGCACTCATATTATCCTCATAACTTCCTGTGGAAATTAAGCGATCATAAATCATCAAAAACACCTCATCGTCAGCTGTGTTTAGATATACATCTGCCATCCCTGCTAACTCAACCTCATCTAACTCGGAAATATAAGAGAGCTGCTCTGGCATACTGCCAAGCATTTGGTTTGCTAACTCACGACATAACTCGGCCTTTTCCGAGATCCCCATTTGCCCAATGTACGTTCTTGCATCTGCAATTCGTGCCGTATCATCTTTTGGCTGGAACTGCATGCCATTAATTACATTTATTTTAGGTGCTGCCTCCTGCTCTTTGACTATCTCACTGTCACTCACATAATCCATCACATGATGAGTCAATGCATTGGTATAGCCGACAACACCTGTAATCGTTGCATTCTTGGCATCCTTAATTGGGCGAATAATACCGCTGACATGCAGCTTGATTGCCTCCTCTACTATCTTCGTAAGAACAAGCTGATCTCCTTTTCCATTCTTAAATGTCCCATTGTCTTTTTTTATATAGTAGTCACAGTTAGGAATTAAGTAGAATTCCATCTGGCTCAGCTCTTCATAACTATAGTGAAAACTCTCAATTTGAACTTCTTTTCCGCTCTCCACATCCTTTTTGATCTGGTCATACTCCTTGGTAGGAATTAGTCCCAATGCATATAATGCGGTTGTAGGAATTTCATTTTCCTCGTTAAGTACCACGACTACTTCATCATATTTTTGTGGCCACTTTCCATATACCAGATCATAACTGTCCATCACTGCACTGCTGACCAATTCCTTGCCGCTTCCCTCAAGCATCTCCTCAAAGTTTTTTGCATATGCCTTGTCCCCCTCCGGAGCCATGTTTATCATACTCTCCTTAAACTGGCTTAAAGGGCCTTGAGACTTGGCATCCTCTTCTTCAGAAAATGCATTGGTATTCACATTGATTATGGCGCCATCCTGATTTTTTGAATAAACATCAAAGCCAACATCATATGAATACTTTACACCATTTTCCCCAAGATACTTATGGATCTCATTCTTTTGATTCTCCAGATACTTCTTAAATTCGGTCAAATTATTCTTAGTGAGACTGGAAGACAGCTGATTTATCCTCTCTAGCGAAGTACTATCGGAATACACCTTATCCTTATCGCGAGGTATTTTCTCCTCTACCTGCCCTTTCATCATCTTGCCTCCCATAATGCTGCTTAAGTCCACAGACTGTGCATTGATGGTAATTGGATAGGACGTCATGGTCTCCTTCTGAATTCTTCCGATATAGTCATAGATACCATTGGAAAGTGCTAAGATCAGGGCAATTCCAATAATCCCGATAGACCCTGCAAATGCCGTTAAGAAGGTTCTTCCTTTCTTTGCTTGCAGATTATTTAGACTTAATGCAAGCGAAGAAAGGAAGTTAATAGAGGATTTCCCCATATTCTTATGTTCGATTTCCTGCTTATCCTTGATTTCAAATGGCTTGCTATCTCCAGTAATTCTTCCGTCTTTTAGCCTTACAATCCTTGTCGCATACTCCTCTGCCAGCTCTTTGTTATGCGTTACCATAATTACAAGCCGATCTTTGGCAACCTCTTTTAACAGCTCCATTACCTGAACACTGGTTTCCGTATCCAATGCACCCGTTGGTTCATCTGCCAACAAGATCTCCGGTCGATTTACAAGTGCCCTTGCAATGGCAACCCGCTGCATCTGTCCACCGGAAAGCTGGCTTGGCTTCTTATGCATCTGTTCCTTAAGGCCTACCTGCTCCAACACTTCCTTGGCCCGTTCTCTTCGTTCTTTTTTTCCTATTCCTGATATGGTAAGCGCCAACTCTACATTGGACAGTATCGTCTGATGAGGAATTAAGTTATAGCTTTGAAATACAAATCCAATCGTATGGTTGCGATAGGAATCCCAATCTCTGTCTTTATAGTCTTTGGTCGAAATATGGTTGATCACCAGGTCACCCGTATCATATTGGTCCAGTCCTCCTATAATATTAAGCAAGGTAGTCTTTCCTGAACCACTTGGACCAAGTATGGCAACAAACTCCGTATCTCTAAAATTTAAGTCTACCTTGTTTAAGGCAGTCTGAGTTAAATTGGCTGTAATATATTGTTTTGAAACTTCTTTTATTTGTAACATTCGATACTTGTCATCCTTCTATTCTTGATATATCTGTAGTATGGGTGAAAAAAGTGAGGGCTAAACCAATTATTTAGGAAAAGAAAAAACCAGCTCCTTTCATAACGAGGAGCTGGCTCTTGATCTAACCTTATTTTACTTTTACAGCCTTTACAGCGCTGTAACTTCCGTATACTTTCTTGCCGTTAATTACTTTGTAAGCACGTACTTTTACATATACTGTCTTATTCTTTTTTAACCCTTTTACTGTATAAGAAGTCTTTGTTGTTGTTGTTCCTGCTGCCTTATAAGTTCCGTTCTTAGAAGTTGCATAGGAAATTTGATATCCAGTTGCTCCTGTCACTTTCTTCACTGTTACAGTTGCACTCTTTGTCTTGCTGGATACTGCTTTTGAGATTACAGGTTTTTTCGGAACAATGTTAAATGTTACTTTCTTTGTTCCTGTGAAGTTGCCTTTTCCTGTAATTGTGATTGTTGCTTTTCCAGTAGCCTTGTTGTTGGAATACTTCACTGTATAATCAGTACCATTTTTAAGCTTGATTCCATTGTATTTTAAAGTAACGCCTGGTTTGATCGCACTACCTGTATATGTCTTAGTTCCAATAGAAGAAGCTGCTGCACTTGAAATACTGCGTTTAGCAATTTTAAATGTTACTGTCTTTGTTCCTGTGTAATTTCCTTTACCAGTAATCTTAACTGTTGCAGTTCCTACCGCTTTATTGTTAGAGTAAGTAACTGTGTAGTCTGTTCCTGCTGCTAATGTTACTGTTCCATTTTTCACAACTACAGATGGTCTTAATGCACTACCTGTGTATGTCTTAGTTCCAATTGGAGAAACTGCTGCACCTGAAATATTGCGTGCTACGATTTTAAAGGTTACTGTCTTTGTTCCTGTGTAATTTCCTTTACCAGTAATCTTAACTGTTGCAGTTCCTACCGCTTTGTTGTTAGAGTAAGCAACTGTGTAGTCTGTTCCTGCTACTAATGTTTTTGTACCACTTTTTACAACAACGGATGGCTTTAACGCACTTCCTGTGTATGTCTGATTGCCGATTGCCGCAACTGTAGTTGCTGACATTACTGTTTGTCCTGGGAATACTGTTAAATCTGTTGTCTTATCTACTTCTTTTAATGTTGTGTAATCCACATGGATACGGGCATTTTGTACACCCATGAAATCAATACCGGCATCTACTTTAACACCAATATACTCTTCATAAGAAGGTAATTTGAAAGTAAATAGTGAATTATATCCGTTACTGTCTTTCTTTGCTACGGTTGCCGTTACATAGCTTCCGTCTGCTTGTTTGATCTGTAATTCTTTAAAGGATGCTGTCAATCCAGCCATAGTTAAGTCTTTTGTATATAAATACATTGTTGCAGTTCCATTTACAACTTGAATACGAGCTGTCTTTCTTACTGCATCGCCAGCCATAGAAACGCTGTCGCTTGCTTCTTTGTATAAGTCTACTGCTACTTCAAATACACCATTTTCAACTTTTGATAATGCATCTCCTGCTGGTGTGTTCTCTGGTTTTGACTCTTCTTGATCGCCACCGGTTACATAGTCAGAGTAGTTAACGATCTTTAATCTTGCTTCTGAAGGATGTCCGTCAAGTCTTGCATCTGCTTTTACATTGAAGAATTCCTGTAACTTTGTAATTTCAAAAGAAAAGCTTGTTGGGATACCATTGGTATCTTTTGAAAGGACAGTTGCATCTTTGTACGCTCCTGTGTTATCTTCCACAGAAAAATCATACACGTATCCTTTCATGCCAAGGTATTCCATTGGTTGTGTATATACTACGATACTTGTCTTATCTTTCGATACCACTAATTCTGCTTTTCCTGTAAATGCATCATTTCCCATAGATACCGTATCTTTGGATGCATTCCATAGTTCAACAGTTAATGGATATGTTTTTACCGGAACCAATTCACTATAATTAAGTACTTTAATTCTAGCAGAAGATCCCACCGGTCTTCCTCCATAGTATACTAATACGTTCATATACTCTGTTAATTCGGTGATTTCATAAGAAAATGCTGTTGCATTTCCGGCTGCATCTTTTTCTGTGATTTCTGCTGTTTTATAGCTTCCATCTGCCTGCATTACTTCTAATTTTTCTAAGTATGCTGTAATTCCCATAAATGTCATTGGCTGTGCATATACAACCATTGTTTTCTTTCCGTTGCTTTCAACAAGCTTAGACTTTCCAGTAAATACTGCATTTGCCATAGATGCTTCGTTCGTATCTGCTTTCCATAAGCCTACTTCTAAATCATATGTTACCTCGCTCCCCTTAGTAGCACCTTCTGCTGCAAATGCTACAACATTTGCTTGCATAAGGATCATTACAAGTGCAAGTACCATAGACATCAGTCTTTTTTTCATAATATAATAACTCCTATCTTTTGAATTTTTATTATAAGCACTGTATGATTATAATAATCATTCTCAAGATTTTCAACAGGAAATGTCCATTTTTTACCTTATTGAGATTTGTTATCTATAACGAAATGGTACTTCGACGGAAATCATTACTTTTCTTACTTCTATTTTGCCTTATCTGTAAACCAGTTCTTATAACACTCATCCATTTTTTCAAAATCTGCTTCTACTGCTTTTCTTACTTTTTTCTCCCGTTTCTTCTCATTCTGCTCATTTTTCAATGCTCTTTCCTCAATAACCGGCAGTAACTGGGATAAAATCCAGTAGGTAGCTTCTTTTATTTCCGTTACCTTATCATCCCTTATGACTTTCCCATGTTCCTGCATTTTCAAATGATACATTTCTTTCTCAATCTCTACGTATCCTCTCTTATCATAAGGCTGTCTTGGATTTATATAATATGTCCTTAACAAGGTTACCAAGCCTTCCAACTCAACTGTCAACTTGTTTAACTGCTGCTTTATCTCATCGACTAACTTTTGATCCAACGGCTTATTACAGTTTGGACAATAGATGTATAAATCCTCCTCGTCGGGGATATCTTCCTCCGGCAATAAAAACGTGGTTTTACAGACCGGACAGGTCACTTCTTTCTGACTTTCCCGAAAGCTTGTCTCACCTTTATGGCCACTACAAAGAATATCCCTGCCACGGACTTCTGCTAATAATCCCAAATCTTTGACATCTTCTTTACTCCATTGTTCAAATGTTTCAAATTCTTTCTTTGTAATCTGTCGGTATTCATGGGTATTTGCAAATCCTGTTAGCTGTTCGTACGCATATACTGAGTCACCAAATAGTCCGACTGACTGGTAATCCCCATGCTTCTTCTCCTGATAGTCCTTATACGTAAAGCCTTGTTCTGTATCCATAGTATTCACTCCCATCATTAACTTAAGAATACTGCTTCTTTTTATGCCCTCAGTATAGTCTTTCTTGTGGACAGAAGCAATACTTTGCCTGCACGGATTGTTGCAACTATTTCTCTCCTCAATTTGCCCTATGCTTAATTTACTAATAGCTTTTTAATGGAAAAAATGGTATTATTTTATCCTAGCATGCCATTTAGGAGGATAAAATGACACGTCAATTAAGGGAATTTGAAAATATTATAAATACGGAGCGTATCATAGAGTTATGTGCCAATACCGTACGTTTATACGATCAACGGGTAATCAACCATGGAGAACGGGTTGCTTATATCGCATATAGAATTTGGGAACAATTACATGAGGACGATATGGACCTTACTGCACTGCTCATGCTTTGCATCTTTCATGATGTAGGTGTATATCGTACCGGAGAGATGGAAGAGATGCTAGGCTATGAAACAAGCCAGCTTACGGAACATTCTGTCTATGGATATCTGTTCATCAAGCATTTCTCCCCATGGCCGGAATATAGTGAAGCAATCCTGCACCATCATACCAGCTATCAGGCAATGCAAATGAAACAAGTTAAATGTATCGACTATGCCGGCATGGTTCATCTGGCCGATTATGTTGACTCTGCTCTGATCTCCGGAGAAAGCAAAGAAACTATTTTAAAAGAGATACAGAATGTCAGATTCCATCCACAGTATGTAAAAGTACTAGAAGCGCTGATGAGTTCGTCCGATCTTTACGAACTGCTTACTAGCGGGGATGACTCCATCGTGTATCAGAGTTTAAAAAACGTGCATCATCTGACCTTTGAAAAATCCATCCATCTGTTGGAAATGTTAATCCATAGCATTGATTTTAAAAGTAATGTGACTGTGGCTCACTCCATTACAACTGCCGGAGTCGCTACATTTCTTGCAGAAAACATGGGGCTCTCCCCAGAGCAGGTGAAAAAGATTCAGATTGGTTCTTTGGTCCATGATGTCGGAAAGATAGCAACTCCAAGGGAAATCTTAGAGAAAAAGGGACGACTCACAAAAGAAGAATTCAAAGTAATGCAGCAGCATGTTGTAAGTTCCGAGCAGATCTTACAGGGCATTCTTTCACAGGAAGTCTTAAGAATTGCAGTACGACACCATGAGAAATTAGACGGCTCCGGCTATCCAAATGGATTACAAGCCGATGACCTTACCATGGAAGAACGAATTGTTGCAGTTGCCGACCTTACCAGTGCCCTTCTTAGCAAACGAAGCTATAAAGAGGGCTTTAGTATGGATCAGACAAAAGAGTTAATGCAGGATATGGCAAGCCAATCCTTGGTTGACCAGCAACTAGTCACTCTTGTTTGTGAAAATATCGAACAATTGCATGCATTCATTCAATCTGAAAACAAAAAAATCATAGACATACGCACAGCAATTGCCAAAGAATATAAAGCCTTGATTTCCATTGCCTGAGCGCACAAAAAAAGCCCTATTTTTTAGGGCATTTTTTATATAAACTAAGTGTCTGCAACACTCTGTCTGCAGAAAACTGATCACTTCAGTGATATCGCCGGTTCAAACCAACTTTTCTTTTCCACAAAATCTATCTATTTTTATAATCCTGCCAGAATTCATTTTCTTCATTAATAAACCACCATTCACAAAACCTTTTCTTCATCCAGTCATCGTCATATTTGCGATCCAATGCTTGTTCCAGCTGATTACTTGCTATCTTCCCATTATGTCTCTCACTCCATCTTGCTAAACAAAATACAGTCACGATCATATTAGCAGCCATAAATATCGTCAGTACAATACAAGCTTTTCTCCAAAACTTCCCCTGTATTCTCCTAAATAATGCATTAATTCTCGGCATAAGAAGATAGAAATATACAATTCCTACTATTCCCCATAAAATTGTGATTTCCAGGCTGATCCGCCCCTGTAAATTCAAAAACTGTTTCTTATATGTCCATGCCCTCATTTCCAATCCCTCTTCAAGCAGCCAGGCACAGAAATATTCAATAGCATCACTGACCAGTGCAAAAATCAAAAACTTGATCACTATGTTTTCTTTATGTATGAAAACTCCTGTAATATAAAATACAACTGTTCCCACCCCATAAATCAGGCAAAATGGCCCCCATATGGTATTCACATGAGACTCCCAACGTCCAAATTTATAAACTGTCCAAATTCCTTCCAACAAACATCCCATAACATTTCCAATCATAAATAGAAAGAATAGGTTTTGATAATTCAAATATTGTCTTGCATCAGTACTTTTTTCTCTTTTCATAATGTTTTTCACAACTCCCCATTTGCTTATTTAAACAATATTCTTACATAGATTCTATCCACTTAACGCTTAAATACCACCTCAATACATAGCTGGTTTTTCTTCCCGTTCTCCCCCTTGTAAGCCCTGATTGTTCCTCCCATACGAACAACCAGGGACTTCACGATAGCAAGCCCTAAGCCGGTGGAACTATGCTTTCTGGCTTCATCCGCTTTATAAAACCGTTCAAAAATCTGTTCTATCTGAAGCAGCTCCTCACTAGCATACTCATTCTTGCACGTGATGGTAACTGTCTTTTCTTCCTCAATTACGGTTAATTCAAACTCATCTGTTCCATGTTCCAATACATTTTTAATCATGTTCTGCATAATCCTTGTAAATGCATTTTGATTTAACAAGATATAATAAGGTTCTTCCGGAATCTGAATCTTAGGCTCGATTCCTTTCCTCCTAAAGTTCTCATAAAAAGAAAACATTGAATTGTAAATCAGACGATTGATGTTCACCTCCTCAAGAGGCAATTCATATGTCTCATTCTGCACCTTCATATAAGTAAATAATTGCTCTAAGATCTCACTTA
>JAUNRX010000027.1 GCA_030539495.1 bacterium
ACAGCCTTCCTCCGACCTCCACGAAAGGGTCCGGGGAACTCTTCCCCGTTCTTTCCACCACACTACCTATAGAGCAAAATTCACTTTTGCTCGGTCACAGCCTTCCTCCGACCTCCACGAAAGGGTCCGGGGAACTCTTCCCCGTTCTTTCACCCCACACTGCATATAGAGCAAAATTCACTTTTGCTCGTCCACATCCTCCCTTCGACCTCCACGAAAGGGTCCGGGGAACTCCTTCCCCGTTCTTTCACCCCAGAGGGAACTTATCTCACTCACAGCGCCAAACCCGGGGGAAGGTATGGAAACCATCGGTGTCCTTTGGAATCATTTTTCGGGGATTCACTCCCCGAAAAATGGAAAGAGCTAGTGCCACGCAAAGCGTGACACTAGCTCTTTCATTACCTCCAGCACCGGATGAAATCCTGATTTCATCCGAAGGCACCGTCCTCGGTGCCGCCCCTAGAAGAATCTTTCTACAAGCTCTTTAGAGTACTGAGCAACCTCATTCATATCTCCAAAACTCATAACCTCACCAGCATAGTAAGTGTTTAGGTTTCCCTGCCAGCTTTCTACTGTATCATACCAGCCATTTTTATATTCATAGCTATTCACGTGAGGGAAGTAATACCATGATTTATGTAATACGATATTGTCCACTTCAAAACCACAAAGCTTCATATCTTCTTCGATTAATTGTTTGGATTCTTCCACACCGATTTTTTCATTTCGATCCCCTAATACATATACTGTAATGATTTGGTCAGGTTCATTTTCCCAACGGTGATAATATACCATAGCATGTCCTGAACGGTGAGGAACCATATTTTCCTGAATATAAGCACTGATTTCTGGATAGTTCTTAACTGTACAAGCAAATACTTTATAATCCTCATTGATGATCTTAGAGAAATATTTTTGTTCGTCTTCTGTCACATCAAAGAAGTTCTCCATCTGATCAAGTGGGGAAGTAACGATAATTTTATCATATTCTTCTTTTCCAAACTCTGTATATACATAGACTTTTCCATCTTTACGGACAACTTTGCTAATCTTAGTTGCAAGTCTTGGTTTATTCGCAAGCTTGTAGCTTAAGCGTTCCCAGATACTTTGTGCTCCGTCTTTCCAAGTCCATAACTGTTTCTTTAAGAATAGTAATAATTCATTGCAATCAAGATATTTAAATACATATGCTGCAGGAATTAAATCCAAATATCCGTATCCAAATGAAGTAAATGGATTTAACCAAAGTTTCTTTACTAAAGGCACTCCATTTTTTTCACAGAATTCTGTAAATGGTACTGCTAAGTCAGGATGAGTTCCCATATGTCCATTTTTCTCACAGTTTGGATATTTTGTCTTTAACAGAATTGCAAGTTTTTTCAATTGTCCCATAATTTCAGGACCTTCTGCAGGGTTAAATGGTTCTTCCACTTCTCCTGTATATGCATTACGGAATTCACGATCGAGCGCTGGACCATCGGGCTCAATTCCACAGTAATCCATAACTTCTTTCACTGCATAGTAGCATTCCGCTCCCATTAATGCACCCATTTCATAACGTTTTCCTTTATAGTAAGGAGAATAGCATTTACCACCTACATAATCTTCTTTTTCAAGAATGGTGTAATTGGTATACCCCTTTTGTTCTAAATACATAGCTGCACTTAATCCGGCAGGACCTGCGCCAATAATACAAATACGTTCGTCAAATTTCCTCATTTCTTTGCCTTCTTTCTCTTTATTTTTTTCATTGATGCATATCAATCTTGCATCTCATATGTGTATTACATTTATGTAACTAGCTTCCCTATTTTACCATAAAGCTTTGATACAGACAACATGTAGTTATAAAAACTACATAATATTTTTATAAAGACTTATCGAATATTGTAGTTTCCTTAGTTGTCCTGTCACAATTCCAAAATGCAGGAATAAAATATAGTAACTACAAGTATGTATTTTTATTTCAGGAAAGGAATGACAACTAGATGTCGATAGACTTTCGAAAAGAATTTACTATTAAAGGTGGAATGACTTTTACCGGAAATACTCTCGGTTTAGCAAAAAAAGAAAACGAACTGAATGCTGGAATTGTAAACTCAATCGGAACCTTTACCTCCTTAAACACCAATATAAAACAAGGCAATTTTCCCTTAGGAACCACCCTAAATTCCGCACAAAATGGTTCCTATGCTTACTTAAACCTTCCACAGACAGCACAAATCGTATATGCAGAATTACTCTGGGCCGGAACCTGTGCACTTCCTGCTGCATCTGGATATCCTGCACAAACTATCACAAATCAAGCAATTGACTCCAATGTAATTACACTACAAACTCCAGACAGAACAAATCGTGCTGTAGTAGTAGATGATAATACTATAAAATACCGTGGTACTAATGTCACAAATCAACAATTTTATGTCCGCAGCAAGGATGTAACTGATTTACTCTTACTCTCTTCACGAGATGACCTACGATTTGCAGTTTCAAATGTTCCTGCACTGATCGGACAATATGAAACTCAGAATGGTTACACTTGTTTCGCCGGCTGGACATTAATGGTGATTTACGAAGATCACACCATGCCTCTTCGAAATATGGTACTATCTGTTGGTGGCGAAATCATCAATAGCTATAGTGAAGATGTAATTATCCCTTATTCCCATTTTGTAACTCCTAAAAACGGGAATTTTAATGCAAGGATCTTAATAACCACAGCTGAAGGCGACACTGAATATCATGGTGACTCAGTTTACTTTGCCCCAACAATGGATGATTTAAAAGAACCTGCCTTTATATTATCCGGTCCTAGAAATCCATCTGATAATTTCTTTTGTTCACAAATTAATAAGGATGATGGAACACTGGATGAATCCGGATCCTTTGGTACTTTAAATAACATTCCCGATCCTATAGACTTAATGTCAGCAGCAAGACAAGGATGGGATATTACCAATATTAATGCTAGCAGATATATGACAAACAACCAACAAAATGCATTTCTACGTCTGACTACCAGCCAGGATATCTATATGCCTATGGCAATTGGTACACAAATTGATATGGAACAACTTAATCTAACTGTGATCAAATCTGCAACTCCATCTGATAACAGCCTTGTATCCATTGATCAGACAATTACTTATACACTTTCCATCGCTAATGATGATGCTAGTTTAGACGGCAAGGATATCCATATCCTTGATTCTCTGCCAACCGGTCTATCCTTCGTTCCAAACAGTGTCAAAATAAACGGAGTCGAAAATCCTTCCAATATAACGACTGGTGACGGTGTAACGATTCCTGATTTACCACCTAACTCTTCGCCTGTGATTGTAACTTTTGACGCAGTTGTATCAGGACTTCCAACTCCTAATACAACGTATGACAATATAGCTCGCGTAACCTTTACCTATAGCCCTGCTCCTACCATTACAAAGACAGTAAGCACGTTTAGCAACATCATTAAACACAGGCCATTTATTGATAGCTCTAGTTTCACTAAAACAGTAACTCCTGACAGAGCACTTACTCCACTTTCTACACAGACTTTCACACTCTCCTTTACAAACAATTCAAACGAGACCATGACTCGTGTGACCCTGATGGATTCACTAGATTCTCAATATACCTTAATAAGCGAACCAACCTCTTTATTTGACACCGGTATTACTTATTTAGATATTCCTGCAGGAGAAACCGTGTCTACCAGCTACACCGTACAGATTAAGCAAGGAACTAACCGCAGTCTTAAAAATAATGCATCCGCCAGCTATACCTATACTAGTGGATTTACCGGAACTAAGACAGCAGCAATTACAACTCCTATTCTTGTTCCTTCTATAGACATTGTAAAAAGACAAAATAAAAACACTGTAATTAAAGACGACACTGTAATCTATTCTCTAAGAATAAGAAATACTGGATTTGCTCCCCTCGCCAATCTATCCATTTCCGACCTACTCCCTACCGGTTTAACGTATGTTCAAGATAGCCTTACCATTAATAATGAAATCATATCCGGTCCGATCGACTTAAGCGACTATACACTTCCGGCAAAATACGCTCTACCAAACAATGGAAGTACCATTACTATACAGTTTACTGTACGGGTAAATGACATATCGGAAGCACCATTTACAAATAATGCATCCGTGCAAGCCTACTATCCTGTATATAACTCAGATGGAACTATATCACAAATGATTTCTGATCAAAGCAACGATGTAATCCTAAATGCAGCCACACCTACCCTTAACGTAAGCAAACAAGCTGACAAGACATTAATCAAAGCGGATGGAACCGATATTGTAACCTACCGCATTAGAGTGCAGCCATCTGGCTCTGCTACTAATTTCATCTTGCAGGAAGGGCGCCCAATCACTCTTGACAAAGATACCATGAGTATTGACGAAGCAAGTATTACTGTGAATGGAATCGCCGATTTTACACTTGACATTCAAAAAGATGCCGTAGGAGACGTTATCGGTTTTACCGTTACTATTCCATCAATTGCTGCAACTGACGATATTACAATTACCTTTGAAGCCTCCGCTTCAAAGCTTGAGCCTGGCGGTTCTTCAAGAACATTCTCAAATACTGCTGATTACGAATATTACTATCCAAAAGATCCAGAAAATCCAACTGAAGAAATAAAAGTTGATAACTCTACGTTTCCTCCTCAATTTGTAACACAGGCTGCAATTAATTTAGACTTAACTAAAGTAATTACAAATGAGCAGGAAGAGGAGATCAGTCAGGCCTTTGTTGGTGATACCGTTACAGTTTCCATCGGAGTTTCAAACCCTGGAGATACCCCAGTTGAAGTAAATATTATAGAAGATCGTGTCCTAGAATTAAATAAATTTACACCGGTGCCTGGTTCGATCACTCTAAAGACCAATACGGGTGCAGATGTTCCATTTACTCCTAGCATAGATCCAATTACCGGAATAATCACTGTAGCATTGTCAACACCACAGGAGCTTTCTACTGACGAAGGGCTTACGCTCTCATTTAAAGCAGTTGCACTCAACAAGGCTGCAGGTTTAAATTATGACTATGGTGTTGTTAAATTTAACGAACCAGATTCCACATTTATTCAAACCGTATTGACTCCAATTGCCGAACTCTTTGTTGCTAATCCATCGATTCAAATTAGCAAACAAGCAGATATCGCTACTGTAGAAGAAGGCGATAGTTTTGAGTATGAACTTCTTGTTACTAATACTGGAAATATCCGTTTAACAAATGTAAGTCTTTCCGATACAAAATTAGCTGCCTATATTGCAAATGCAAATCTAACAATAAACGGGGACATTACAGTAAATGGATCCGTCCTTCAAACCCCTGACTTATCCAATGTCCAACTTCCTAATTTAGAAATTAATGCAGTTCACACAATCCTAATTCCAGTAACTGCTACGCTGCTTCCAGACTCTAATGTATACGAGAATACTGCCACTGTTTCTACTATAGCAACCATTGAGTCTCCAAGAGCACGTGAACTTAAAGTACGCCACGAGGATACTTCCATTGTAAATGGCTATTATCTCAATGTAATTCTTACAAAAAGTGCTGCACAAGAAGTTGTAAAAAATGGCGATACCATTTCTTATACAATTACCGTAGAGAATGCATCTAGTGTTGCAATCGATCATGCTTATGTACAGGATATTATCCCAAAAGAACTCATTGTAGATGAAGCAAGTATTATCCCTGCCGGAAACTTAGAACTTGGCATCGACGTCGGACCTATGCAACCTGGGGAGACTGCTACTGTAACATTTGACGCAATTGTTGACAATCCAGACAACATAGGAGAAATTCAAAACTGTGCCTATGTAAATTACTCACATATTTGGAATGACGTTACGATTTGTGGCCAGTCCTCTGTCGCTTGTTTCACTATACGCTATATTAATCCTGAAATCAGCGTCATCAAGTCAGCTCCAGCTAAAGAGTATATTCTTGGCAGCCAGTTTGACTATACTATTACAATCAAGAATACAGGCCTGACTCCTATCACCAGGTTAGAATTTAGCGATCTGCTTCCTGTCGAACTCTCTTTAACTTCTAAAACTATAGTGGTAGCACAAGGAGACAATTCCACTACTGTTTCGATCGACCTAACTACTCCTGATTTCCATACGTTACCTTATAACTTTGCAACTGATAATACGGATATCATACTCACAATTCCTGTTACGGTAACTTCCATTCCGAATCCAGCCAGTCCAACAGATTATTTGGATAACATTGCGACAATCCTTTACTATTTTAATCAGAATGACGAAGAACAATCCTTGCAGGCAATCTCTAATAAAGCAACGGTCCGCATTATTTACCCACTTATTTCAACATCCAAACAAGCCTATCCGATAACAGCAAAACTAGGAAGCACTATCCTTTATATGATCCGAATTGATAACCACGGTAATACTCCACTTACTAACATTACTGTGACAGACACTTTGCCTGAAGGCATGGAGTTTGTAGAAGAATTCAGTTGGTTAAATGGTCTCCGCTATCCTGCTACGATTACGGAAGGCATTAAAATTGCTACTTTATACACTGGTGGAATTGCTACTATTTCTTTCCTTGCAAAAATCACCGAAGTTGCCAACGATGGTATTTATATAAATAGGAGCACGTATTCCTATAACTATAGATTAAATGATGAGTTCAAATCCATTACAAATCAAAAGACCAATGAAGCAGTCGTAACAATTTCAACTGGAGAAAATGCTTCCATGAGCATTGTAAAGAGCTCATCAGACCAAACGGTACGTCGTGGCGACATCGTAGACTATATGCTTGTTGTTAGCAATACTGGAGATACTCTTTTGACCGATATTATAATTAAAGATACTCTCCCATCCGGTTTAGAATTTGTTTCCGGATCACTAGCAATCGATGGCACAGCTACTGACTACGACATTACGTCCGACGCAGGCGTCCCTCTTCCAACTTTAGATACCAAAGACTCCCAAAATAAGAGATCGTCTATTATCACATTCCGTGTGAAAGCCACCTCACCTCTGCAATTAAGCTACCATAATACAGCAACCGGAACCTACAATTACGAGACGAGTACCGGAATTGTAACTGGCACTAGTACTAGCAATACCCATATACTGAGAAATGCCGCTCTTTCTGTAACTAAAGAAGTAGATAAGACTCAGGCTGCTCCAGGCGATACACTAAACTATACCGTAATAATTAAGAACGAAGGCAATACGACAATAACAGATCTAAACTTCTTGGAATTTACAGATACAAAAGTAATTGTTGATACTTCAAATGTAATGTTAAATGACTTGTTAGTTACCGGTTTCCCTAATATTGAAATTGGAACACTAGCAGCCTCCGGTTATCCTGATGACACTGCAATACTAACGTACTCCGCGAAAATCAAAGACGATGTAGCTAACTCCTCGATTGTAAATAAATTAGTTGTAAAAGGTTCCACTATTGATAATAAGGATCTGGTTGCAAGCGATTATACGGTTACCAACCTTCTCTCTCCTTGCAAAGAATGTCCTGAATGTCCAAAATGTGATAAATGCGATAAGCCAAACGGCAAAGGTCCTAAACCTCCAAAAACAAATGGACCAAAGGTACCAAAAGTAAAGGCCCCTAAACCTCCAAAGAAATCTTGCTAAGAAATAAACACAAAAAGCCTTAGAGACAATAACTCCAACGCACAGCTTGGGAGAAAGTTTGAAAACCATCGGTTGTCATTCCAATCAATATCCGGAAACCGCGCTTTTCGGATATTGGATTAGTGCGAATAGGTCCCGTATTTTAGGGACTTGCACGAGTGAGCACTAATCATTTCATTCAGGGAATGGATGAAATCAGGATTTCATCCAAGCTTGGCGACTTTGTCGACAAGCAAAAAAGACCTATGGACTTATGCCCATAGGTCTTTTCTACGTTATACTCCAAAGAAAAACTAGCCTTCCTTAAATACAACGATTTTGAGTACTGACTAAAGTCTCTTAAGATAATCGCCTGTACGAGTATCGATTTGGATTCTGTCTCCTTGGTTTACGAATAATGGTACGTAAACTGTTGCTCCAGTTTCAACTGTTGCTGGTTTAGTAGCACCTTGAGCTGTGTCACCTTTTAATCCTGGTTCACATTCAGTGATTTCTAATTCAGCGAACATTGGAGGTTCGATTGCGAATACTTCGTTGTTATGAGATAACATTTTAACCATGTCATTTTCTTTAACAAATTTTAAAGAATCGCCAATTGCTTCTTCAGATAAAGCAAATTGATCGAAAGTTTCAACATCCATGAAGTGGTATAATTCACCATCAGAATATAAATATTGTTTATCACTTTTGTCAATGTGTGCTTGTGGGCATTTTTCAGTTGGTCTGAAAGTTTTTTCCACAACACCACCGTTTTTAATATCTCTAAGTTTAGTTCTTACGAACGCAGCACCTTTACCTGGTTTAACGTGTTGGAAATCAATAACTTGATATACGCTGTTATCGTATTCAATTGTTAAGCCATTTCTAAATTCGCCTGCTGATACCATACAAAAAATTCCTCCTTAAAATACACTACTTGTATTAGTTTATAATAATACTACTAATTTTTCAACTGTTATTTTGCTTCTACTCTTATTTTTCATCATTTTTTGCTATTATATTATATATATTATGTAGATTCGTCGTTATATTCTTCCACATTTTATAAAATATTCTTTTTATAGCCCGAAATAACTCGTTCTGCCACTTGATCCGGAGTACCAATTTCTGCATTTATCTGCATATGACATACTGATTGATAAATAGAGTCACGGGAAGATAACAGTCGTTCTACCTTTTCTTCCACGTTTTCTCCTGCTAATAAAGGGCGAGTCATATCGCCCTTAAGTCGCTCTAAAACGACTTCTTTTGTAACTTTTAGATAATTTACGAGTCCAAGCTTCTTTAACAGAGAGGCATTCTCCTCACGCAATGGCAGTCCGCCTCCGGTAGAAATCACTGCATGTGTCACCGTTGCATTGAGTTCCTTTAAAAGGTCAACTTCCATCTTCCGAAATGCTGCTTCTCCCTGTGTTTCAAAAATATCAGTAATCTCCATGCCGGCCTTTTTCACGATCATTTCATCCGTATCAAGAAAGGTGAAACCTAATTCCCCGGCAATCTTTTGCCCTACTGTGGTCTTTCCAGACCCCATGAAGCCAATTAAAATAATATTTTCTTTCATCTTAAGCCTCCTGCTCGCAAATTATCTTTTGCTTATTTCAACGTCTTTTTGTAAAAATGTAATACGATTCGTTCAAGATAACGTTTGAATACAATCTGTATTTCCTCTTTTTTATCAATTGGCTCTACAAGGATATGATGCATTCCACAACGCTTTGCTCCGTAGACATCTGTAAATAGCTGGTCTCCGATAAACATTGTGTTGGTAAGATTAGTATGCATCAGCTCCATTGCCTTTAAGTAATTCTTTCTACTAGGCTTGTGTGCATCATAGATATAATTCACGTTGATTTCTTTGTTAAAACGTTCTACTCGTTCAATCTGATTATTTGAAATCAGACAAACTTGAAATCCCATGTCTTTTAACCCTTTAAATAATTCTATTGCCTCTTCGGTTGCATCTGCTCCATGCTTTACAAGAGTATTGTCTATATCAAAAAGAAGGCCACGATAGCCCTCTTTATATAACTCTGCAAAGTCTATGGAATACGTAGATGTCACCCATTTTTCAGGATAAAACTTTTGTAACATAACTAACTCCTTAAACTAACTAGTGTGCAAACATATAAGCGATTAAAATAAAACCTAATACAATTCTATAATAACCAAAAACTTTAAAATCATGCTTTTTAATGTATCCCATTAAGAATTTAATTGCAAATACGGATACTAAGAATGCAGTAATCATACCAACTACTAAGATACAAGCTTCGCCAAGTGTAAAGTTTAAACCGAAACGAAGTAATTTTAAGAAACTTGCACCAAACATAACTGGGATTGCAAGATAGAATGTAAATTCTGCTGCAACTGTTCTGCTTACGCCGATTAATAAAGCACCGATAATTGTAGCACCAGATCTTGATGTACCAGGGATTAAAGATAATAACTGGAATACACCAATAATAAGTGCTGTATTATATGTGATATCTTTTAATGAATTTACTTTTGGAGAACGTCCCTTGTTCCACATTTCAATTACGATAAATAATACACCATAGATAATAAGTGTCATAGATACTGTCTGGAAATTATAGAAATGAGCATCTAAATAATCATCGAATAATAATCCGATAATTGCCGCCGGAACGCTTGCAACAAGAATTCTGAACCAAAGATTCATAATCCCCATATCTACTTCGATACCTTTTCCTTTTTTCTTAAATGGGAAAATCTTATTCCAATATAATACAACAACGGCCATAATAGCGCCTAATTGAACTACTACACGAAACATTTCCATAAACGCATCATTAGTGGAAAGCGTAATAAATTTCTCAACTAAGATCATATGTCCTGTACTACTAATTGGTAACCACTCTGTAATACCTTCTACGAGACCAAATAGCAGGGTCACTAAAAGTTCATGTAAACTCATAACTCATCTTTCTCCTTTTTTTCATATACTACGCCTATTCTACCGAAAACAATTTACAAATTCAAGTACTTTCACTACCGTTGCCATTTTCCTGCTAATGATTAAGAACTTTCACAGAATATTCAGAAATTTTACACAAATACATGCTATATTTACTTAAGAACTTAAGAAGTATACATTTTCTTTATTAAAGGAGGCATATGCACAGTGGGAAAAAACAAACTTTCACAGGTCGATTATGATTCTCTTATCCGTCCTTATCGGGATGCCCTTTTTACCATACAGCTCCGTCTCGATGGGCTGAATGCGGATTATCTTAAGATGTACAAGAATTATCCCATTCACCATATTCAGCAGCGGATCAAAGTAAAGACAAGCATCGAAAATAAACTAAAGAAGCGTGGACTTCCCATTACCGCTCAAATTGCAAGGGACGAGCTGACCGATATTGCAGGCATCCGCGTTATCTGCTATTTTACTGAAGATGTCTATCACCTCGTCCGTCAAATGAAAAAGCAAACAGATCTTATCTTAATTAAGGAATCTGACTATATAAAGGAGCCAAAAGAGAATGGCTATCGCAGCTATCATCTTGTCCTTGGCATTCCCGTCTATAATATGGACGGCCTGCAATACTATCCGGTAGAACTTCAAATTCGTACATTGACTATGGACTTGTGGGCAAGCATGGAGCATCGGATCTGCTACAAGCCAGAAGATGGCTTGTCTTCCTCAAATTCTTCCCACTTTAGAAGATATACTGCCCTGCTTGATGAAATAGAACATGAATGTAAAGAGATGTGTGGATATGAAGTCACACGATGTTAATGGCATCGTCAAGTTCACTGGTGACACTTTGCTCGCGACGAAGTTGGTCGCATTAGCGACATGCTCTGCGAATTTCTTTTGAATGCCCAATTGCTTTCCCCATCATAAGACGGCTTATAAAACGAGTTGCTATTGTAACTATTTCAAGATTATTTCATCGGGCTTTCCAATTAACCACAAAAAAGACAGAATGTCTCAACGTCATACTGTCTTTTTTGTATTTATTCATTCACTAATTACTTCGAAACCTTTTCTTCTTCCTTCGCATTCTCAGCAATTACTTTTTCTTGAATATCATGTGGAGCTTGTTCGTATCTGGAGAATTCATAACTGAAATCACCAATGCCACCTGTCATGGATCTTAAATCCGTAGAATAGCCATGAACTCCTGCTAATGGAATATCAGCCACAATTTCCTGCTTTCCACCATCGATTGGATTCATGCCAAGCACTCTGCCTCGGCGTTTATTCAAATCGCCCATAATATCACCGGTAAACTTATCCGGAACCACTACCTTTAAAGTAACGATTGGCTCAAGAAGCACCGGATTTGCTTGTGAAAAGGCTTGCTTAAATGCAAGGATGGTTGCCATCTTGAATGCCTGCTCACTGGAGTCTACTGGATGGTAGGAACCATCTACTAAAGTTGCCTTAATGCCTACTACCGGATACCCTGCTAAAGGTCCCTTTAAAACACTTTCCTGTAAGCCCTTCTCAACTGCTGGGAAGTAGTTCTTAGGAACTGAACCGCCGAAGATCTTCTCTTCAAACTCATAGGATTTTTCTACATCATTTAATGGCTCAAAATCCATTAAGACATCACCATACTGACCATGACCACCCGATTGTTTCTTATGTTTGCCACGTACCTGGACTTTCTTACGGATAGTTTCTCTGTATGGAACTCTTGCCTTGCTTGTGATAATCTCAACTTTATATTTGGATAACAGCTTGCTTACCACCACATCTAACTGCTGCTCTCCAATACCATATAGCAACGTCTGATGGTTTTCATTATCATTTACCTCTTTTAGTGTATGGTCTTCATCCATTAGTTTCTGTAATGCCTGGCTGACCTTATCATCATCGCCCTTATTCTTTGTCTCAAAGCGGACATACGTATAAGGTTTTGGAAAATCAATTGGTGCAAATTCAACAGGAGTTCCTTTTGTTGCAAGGCTATGGCCGGTTGCCGTATTACTTAACTTACCTAGAGCCCCAATATCGCCTGCGCATAACTCTTTTACTTCAATCTGATCTTTTCCACGGAATACATAAAGTCTTGAAATCTTCTCTTCTGTCTCCGTATTTACATTATATATAGTTGAGTCTGCTTTGATTTTACCTGAGTTAACCTTGATTAGTGAGAACTTACCGATAAATGGATCTGCAATCGTCTTAAATACTCTTGAAGTAAATGGCTTGTTTACATCATAATCGGCAGCAAACTCTTCTTTTGTCTTTATATTGGTTCCTGATATCTTCACCTTGTCTGGTGATGGGAAATATTTTTCAATGACCTGCAACAGCATGATCGTACCATTCCCACTGATACCGGAACCCATCAATACGGGAACTACCGTTCCATCTATTACATTGCCGCGAAGTGCTTGAGAAATCTCTTCATACGTAAATACTTCGCCTGCAAAATATTTTTCCATTAATTCTTCGCTTGTTTCAGCTACTGATTCTAACAATGCTTCACGCACTGTCGTAAGATTCTTATGTGAATAGTCCGGAATCTCACATTCTTCATATTTACTTAATTCAGTAAATCTTCTGCCCTTCATCTTTACCACGTTGACGTAGCCAACAAATTTCTCATTTTCACGAATTGGCAGATGAAATGGTGCTATTTTCTTTCCGTATAACTCAGTCAGTTTTTCCACAACCTCTCGGTAACTGGCCTGGTCATCATCCATATCTGTTACAAAAAATAGTCTTGGCAACTTATATTTCTCACAATACTCCCATGCCTTCATCGTTCCAACTTCCACTCCAGCTTTGGCTGAAATAACGATAACAGCGGCATCTGCAGCACTTAAGGCCTCTTCTGTCTCACCAACAAAATCAAAATATCCAGGAGTATCCAAAAAATTAATCTTGGTTTTTTCCCATTCAATTGGTACAATCGATGTACTGATAGAGAATAAACGTTTGACTTCCTCCTTATCGTAATCACTGATCGTAGATCCATCTTCGATTTTTCCTTGTCGTTTGACTGCACCGGTAATATAAGCCATGGCTTCGACTAAAGTTGTCTTGCCACAGCTACCGTGCCCCAAAACGACTACATTACGAATATTTTCAGTTGTGTAAGTCTCCATATAAATACCTCCAATACTATTTACTATGGATAAACTATCCATGTAAATATTGTACTAATTTTCCACTAAGTATACAACCTTTTTATAAACAATTGATAGGGGGTAATTTAAAAGTCAAACATTTTTCATCATATTGTAAAAATATCATTGCAATTTACGCAAATTAATATAAATAATGCGTCAAAAAAGTCGAATATGTTAGGTTTATATGTTTCGCTTTAAAGTGTTAAAGTTTAACACTTTAAAGCATTGACATTTTAGTTTTTTAAGAGTACTATTTTAAGTAAGAAAAATATAGAAAACATAAATACTCTTTTCAAGGAAATACTAATCTTGCCTACATAAAATTTGAAAGGAGTTCAAAAATTATGACAGGAGATATAAATATGATTATCGTAATGAAACCAGGAGCAAGCGAGGCTTCTATAAAGAATGTAAAACAAATCGTGGAAAGTAAAGGTCTTGAGACTCATATTTCCAGTGGACAGGAAGTAACCGTAATCGGTGTTATCGGAGATAAATCCAAATTAGAACAAGGTAATATTGAAATTGCGCCAGAAGTTGACAAAATTGTTCCAGTAACAGAAAGTTATAAATTAAGCAACCGTAAATTCCATCCAGAAAGCTCAAAGATCAAAGTAGGGAATACAATCATTGGCGGAGATGAATTTACCATTATGTCCGGACCTTGTTCCGTAGAAAGTGAAGAACAAATTCTTCAAACTGCATTTGCCATCAAAAAAGCTGGTGCACAAATCCTTCGAGGTGGTGCTTACAAGCCAAGAACAAGCCCATATGCATTCCAAGGACTTGAAGAACGCGGCTTACAATTAATGAAAGAAGCCAAAGATGCAACCGGCCTTAACATCGTTTGTGAAGTAACTAGCCTTGAAGCAATTGAATCTGCGGTCAAATATGTAGATATGCTTCAGATCGGAACTCGTAACATGCAAAACTTCTACCTTTTAAAAGAAGCTGGCAAGACTGGTCTTCCAATCCTTTTAAAACGTGGTATGGCAGCTACCATTGATGAATGGTTAAATGCAGCAGAATATATTATGGCAGAAGGAAATCCTAACGTTGTCCTTTGCGAACGTGGTATTAGAACTTTTGAAACAGCGACACGTAATACGTTAGACTTAAGTGCAGTTCCTGTGATCAAACAAAAGAGCCACCTTCCAATTATCGTGGATCCTAGCCATGCAACGGGAGTTAGAGATTATGTTGCTCCTCTTTCCAAAGCAGCATTGGCAGTTGGCGCTGACGGCCTTATGATCGAGAGCCATCCAGATCCAAAGACTGCATTATCGGATGGTCCTCAATCCCTTACTTTCGACCAATTTGAAGAACTTATGGGTGAGCTTAAGACAATTGCTCCTCTCTTCAAGAAAACACTTTAGGAGGCAAATGGAATGGAAGACACTTGTATCGGCTTTATTGGCTTTGGACTAATTGGTGGTTCCATTGCCAGAGCACTAAAATCAAAGAATCAGGCAGCAAAATTAATTGCTTATAATTATCATATAGGGAAACCAAATGCAAGTTTAGAACTTGCTAAAAGTGACGGTGTGTTAGATCGCATCGTCACTTCTTTCGATAATGGATTTGAAAACTGTGATATCATCTTTTTATGTGCTCCTGTGCTTGACAACATTAAATATCTTAGCCAATTAAAAGCTATTTTAAAACCATCCTGTATCTTAACTGACGTAGGAAGTGTGAAAGGCAACATTCACAAAGCAGTTTCTAACTTAGGACTTGAGGATCATTTTATCGGCGGTCATCCAATGGCAGGAACCGAAAAGACGGGATATGAACATTCCATGACAACCTTGCTTGAAAATGCCTACTATGTGCTTACTCCTACAAAACTGACCACGGAAGCTGCTCTTAGTAAACTTATTTCCATAGTAAGTCTTACCGGTGCCATTCCGGTTATCTTAGATCCCGATTACCATGATGACATTGTTTCTGCCATCAGCCATGTTCCTCACATTATCTCCGCAAGCCTTGTAAATATGGTAAAAGACCATGATGATAAAAATGAGACCATGCGTCTGCTTGCAGCCGGTGGATTTAAGGATATCACAAGGATTTCCTCTTCTTCCCCTATTATGTGGCAAAATATATGTCTTACCAACAAAGACAGTATCCTTCGGTTTTTACATTATTACATAGAAAAACTAACCTACATCCAAACTTATATTGAAGACCAGGATCATGATAAGCTCCTAGGTTTCTTTGAAGAAGCGAAATCCTACCGTGATCAGATTCCAACGAAATCAGTTGGCCTAATACAGAAAGTACACGAACTCTATCTGGATCTGATGGATGAGGAAGGAGCAATTGCCACGGTTGCCACAATCTTAGCAACCAACCATATCAGTATTAAGAATATTGGCATTATCCATAATCGAGAATTTGAAGATGGTGTTCTCCGTTTAGAACTCTATACGGAAGAAGGTGCCATAAAAGCTGCAAAATGTCTAAGAAATTACAATTATACTATCTATGAGCGATAGAGATATGTTAGAATAAATAATATTTTTGATAACCAGGAGGAAAAACAGCATATGAAATTCAAAAAAGTATCCCATTTAATTGGAGAAATAGATGTCCCTGGCGATAAATCCATCTCCCATAGAGCAATTATGCTTGGAACTTTAGCAAATGGAACAACCACCGTTACAAACTTCTTACAAGGCGCTGACTGTCTTTCTAGTATCGACTGCTTTCGTAAGTTAGGTATCCAGATCGAAAATAAAATTGATACGGTAATCATTCACGGCAATGGCCTTCATGGATTAAAAAAGCCAACAGAGACACTTGATGTAGGAAACAGCGGTACAACGATGCGCCTTATGTCAGGGATTCTTTCTGCAGCTGATTTTGATGTAGTCGTAACCGGAGATGCTTCCATTCAGAAACGTCCCATGGGTCGAATCATGACTCCTCTACGCCTTATGGGTGCCGACATTACAAGCCTAAACAACAATAACTGTGCTCCATTAAAAATCAATGGAACAAAGGTACATCCAATTTCTTATCAATCACCGGTTGCTTCTGCACAGGTAAAATCCAGTATTTTATTAGCAGGATTATATGCTGATGGGAAAACTTCCGTAACAGAACCATTTGTTTCAAGAAACCATAGTGAACTGATGTTAAACTATTTTGGTGCAACAGTTACAAGCGAGGGCACTACTGCTACGATTACGCCTCCAGAAGCACTCTATGGACGTGAAATCAACGTTCCAGGCGATATCTCTTCTGCAGCATATTTTATAGGTGCTGGCTTAATCACTCCAAATTCCGAAATCCTGATTAAAAACGTGGGTGTAAATAAGACAAGAGATGGTATTCTTCGCGTAGTCAAAGCCATGGGTGGAAACGTGACCCTTCTTAACAAACGTTTACAAGGACTAGAAGAGACAGCTGACCTACTTGTTAAGACAAGCAGCTTACATGGGACAACCATCGAAGGCGAAGTGATTCCAACCTTAATCGATGAAATTCCTTTACTTGCTGTACTTGCCTGCTTTGCCTCTGGTACAACGGTAATTAAAGATGCTGCTGAATTAAAAGTAAAAGAATCGAACCGTATCGATGTCATGGTTACCAACCTTAAGGCAATGGGTGCAGACATCACTGCTACTGAGGATGGAATGATTATAAATGGTGGAGCCGAGTTACATGGGGCAAATATTGATTCCCATCTGGATCACCGAATTGCCATGTCATTTGCCGTAGCTGGCATTAATGCTTCTGGTGAGACAAAAATTAAGGGAAGTGAATGCGTGGATATCTCCTATCCAACCTTCTATCAAGACCTAAATCGATTAATCCAATAAATTTTCACAATTAGAACACACTCTATTCACACTTTTTCGTAATAATGATATCCATAGTAATTTATTACACAATACAATCAGAAAGGGTGTGTACATATGAGACACAAAACATTAAAAATAGTAAGTATAGGGGTTATGAGCGCAATGCTTCTAGTTGGTTGTGGCGGATCAAGCTCTTCAACCACTGATTCCAATACAAATGCGGAAACAAATGCAGGTAATGTAAATAATGAGGCTTCCAATCAAGAAAATGACAACAAGACTTATGGTCAAATAACAGCCATCGATGGTTCTACCATCACAGTTGCCTTAGGAACAATGAAAAATAGAGGAAACAGAGGAGATGGCAGCGGACAGACAATGCCTTCTGGAAAACCAGACATGCCACAAGGCTCTGATAATGCAAATGCTCCAGAAGCTCCTACTGGCTCTGATAATGCAAACGCTCCAGAAGCTCCTACTGGCTCCAATGATGCAAATAAAAAAGGCGGCCAAGGTTTCTCTATGCTAGACCTTACTGGTGAAACTGCAACAATCAGTGTTTCTGACTCCACAAAGATTTCAATCAAATCTAGAACTGAGTCTACAGATGGAACCATCAGTGATTTACAAGTTGGAGATACGATTTCCTTTGAACTATCCGATGACAATAAGACAGCAACAACGATCACAAGCCAGTCCATGGGTGGCAAAGGCGGACAAGGCGGTCAAAAGCCATCCACTGATGCTTCTCAAGCACCAGCTGCAACAGCTAAAGCAAGCTAAAACCTATATTTTTATTTGTATATCTAAGAAAAAGGGATAAGATACGAATTTTATAGTTCGTACCTTATCCCTTTTTTCTATACTAAATGATTAATAGAATAATTTTGTTAATGATTCAATGACGTAACGGTTATCTTTCCAAAGACGATTATAGTAGGAATATGGAAGTGGACAACGAACATTACCTGTTTCAATCGTAATATTTGGCATTTCACTTTTTCCATTACTTAACCATGTTCCCATTGTTCCACCTACTCCTCCTGCCAAATCAGACGCAGGATATCGATATCCTGTTAACTTTTTCGTAATTTCTCCCATACGTTTATTTACGGAATAATACTTGCTTTTCTTATTGGTATTCCAGTCAGCTAGATTTCCCATGGAATGGTAAGCAATACTTCCTACTGGATTGCTTAATGAATTGTACAGCTTGATCACAGCTTTTGTCTCCTTTTCAGAAGCACCTGATTTCCCTGCATAAGTTGTCGCATTTGGTTTTTTCGACGGACTATTAACACCAAACTTTGTCGGGAAGTTACGATTTAAGTTAACCCCTCTTGCGTTGGCCTTCCAATTTGTATAGGAAGTACCTTTTAACATTTTCTTTACACTAGCCCTAAGTGTCTTATTATTAATTCCATTGGCACCATACTGGGCAATCTGAACACCATCCGGGTTTACCATAGGCACAATATAAAGGCAGACCTCATTAAATAGCTTCTCATAGGTCATGCTAATCTTTCCACTTTTCTTCTTGTAATTATTCATATAATGCTCGATCTGTTCCATTACAAAATACGTATTAAGGTATTCCCTTGCATGCATAGATACCGTTACTACCATTTGTTTCTTGGCTTTTGTATTTCCTATTGCCGCATAATATAAATTACGGTTATCGTGAGATTTTCCTAATGACTTTACTTCCATCCATTGAGGATATGTCTTTGCTAATTCTTTTAAATTCTTTTCCATTGTTACAAAGTCATAGTGTTTCTTTGTCTTCACTACAATATTGGTTGTTGGTTTTTTTGTTGTAAGCTCCTTTGTACGAATATACCCTGTCTTTTTTGTTTTCACATTCATTACAGCAGTAAATTGGCCTGATGTTACACCTGCGGAATAGTATAACTGATTCTTAACAGCATCCTCTAACTTATAACGGGTAGAGTTAGTTGTATATACCTTTGTATTCTTTGTTAAGTATACTGATTTGTCGTACTTCTTCCATTGCGCACTAAATGTAATATTTCCTGTCGCACCTGCTGCAATTGTGCTCTGACTACGATTCCCAACTTTCCATCCTGTAAAATAATATCCGCTTCTAGTTGGATTTTTCAATACAATTTTCTTTGATAAAATTGTATAACTTGCAGGATTGGAACGATCATTTTGTCCGCCATTTAACTGATAAGAAATCTTGTACTTTACTGCTTCCCATTTTGCATATACTACAACATCTTCAGCAAATGTTTCATCGATCATTTTAATTTTAGTCTTATAGGATGCATCCTTATACCATCCAAGGAATGTATACCCATGTCTTGTCGCATTAGCAAATACAACGGTATCTCCCTCCTGATAGCTTTCCGGATTTCCCTTTGCATTTGTTCCACCTATTAGATTATATGTAATCTTATACGTTTCCCTAACCTCATTATCGTCCCCTTCTGTGACGTCCTCTGTAACATCCTCTGTGACTTGATCCCCTGTCACTGATTGCTCCGCATATGCCCTTGTCGTCGGCAGCCCAAGCATAAACACAAGCAGTGCCACACCAAATAAAATGCTTTTTCCTTTTTTTCTCATATATGTCTCCCTTTTCCTACGTAAATTCCAGTACTATTATATCAAATTTTGTCGTAATTACAACTATTAGAACCGTTTATCCTAATTTTTATATAAGAAAACTACTGACAAGGGAACACTTGCTTTTCCCTTGCTCGCACTCTTCCGTCACGCCAACAAGGAGAGGTCCGGGAAACCATCGGTATCCTTTGGAATCACTTTCCTGGGATTCACTCCCCGGAAACTTAGAAAGAGGTAGTATCACGCTCCGCATGACACTACCTCTTTCATTACCTACAGCACCAGCTAAAACCCTGATTTTAGCTGAGGGCACCGTCCTCGCTGCCACGTACCTTAAATGATATTGCATGTTTTAAATTATAAATATCTGCTTCCTTTAAGTTGCCCCCAAATTCTCCATCCATCGTCCAAGGAACCATTTCGTCAGAAACAAAACGGACATGGCTCGTATGGAAAGAAATTATATGCTTGCTTGTCTTATCTTCACTAAGTAAGGCATTGATAATGGACTGAAGCTCAAGGGCATTATGAGGAGGCTTAATCAGCGTTACCTCGAACATACCGTCATTTAACGATACATCCGGTCCATTTAAGCCTTTAAATCCACCAATTGAGTTAGAATTACTAACCATGCCGTAAAGGAACGTATCATCGATTTCCTGATCATCATAGTATACCTTGTAATGATAGGATTGTAGACTTGGAATACGCTTTACTCCTTCAAGCAAATATGCCAGTCTTCCAAACATATTTTTAACGGTCTGGCTTGTCGCATAGCTAACATCGGTAAAAGCACCAAATCCTGCTACATAAATAAAATAATCATCATTTAGCTTACCTAAGTCATAAGGAAACAAATCCCCCTCAACAATCGTCTTAGCGGCTTCTACCATGTTCTTTGGAATGCCTAAGCTCGTTGCACAATCATTGGTGGTACCAGTTGGAATATATCCACAAGGTGGCTTCTTCTCACATTGCATAATTCCCATCGCAACTTCATTTAAGGTGCCGTCCCCACCAGAGCAAGCCACCACATCGTATTCACTGCCATATTTGGCAACGATCTCAGTCGCATCATTTCTTCGTCTTGTCGCATGAACTGTAACTTCATAGTCTGCATTCGAAAAAGTTTCGAGTATATAAGATAGCTTGCTTCTTATCACTCCTTTTCCGGCAAAAGGATTATAGACAAATAATAACTTCTTTCGATCCAACATAACCACCCTCTTACTTATTTATACGTTAGTTGTAATAAACATGGCATCTCCGAAACTAAAGAATCTGTAGCGTTCTTTTACTGCTTCTTCATAGGCAGCCATCACATGTTCTTTTCCAGCTAATGCGGATATTAACATTAACAATGTAGACTCTGGTAAATGGAAGTTCGTAATTAATTCATCTAACACTTTAAATTTATAACCTGGATAGATAAAGATTGTCGTATCACCATGTCCAGCTTTTACAATACCATCTTCTGTTGCAGCACTTTCAATTGTTCTACAGCTTGTCGTACCTACACAGATAACTTTATGTCCATTTGCTTTTGCATCGTTGATTTTCTTCGCTTCGCTTTCTTCTACTTGGTAGAATTCAGAGTGCATATGGTGGTTTGTTACGTCGTCTACTTTAACCGGACGGAATGTACCAAGACCAACATGAAGTGTTACGGTAGCAATTACAATCCCTTTTTTCTGAATTCTTTCTAATAGGTCTTTTGTAAAATGTAAGCCTGCAGTTGGTGCTGCTGCACTACCTTCATATTTTGCATATACTGTCTGATAACGGTTCTTATCTTCTAATCTATGTGTAATGTATGGAGGAAGAGGCATTTGACCTAATTGTTCTAAGATCTCCTCGAAAATTCCTTCGTATTCAAATTGAATGTGACGATTTCCATCATCTAATACTTCAATTACAGTAGCAGCAAGTAAGCCGCCACCAAAGATAATCTTTGTTCCGACTTTTGCTTTTTTGCCTGGTTTCACTAATGTTTCCCAAACATCATTTTCTTTTCTTTTTAGTAAAAGAAGTTCTATTTTTGCTCCTGTACCTTCTTTTTCACCAATTAATCTAGCTGGAATTACCTTTGTATTATTAAGGACTAAACAATCACCTGGATTTAAATAATCAATAATATCATGGAATATTTTATGCTTATAAACGCCTGTTTCCTTATCTAAAAGTAATAGTCTGGAACTATCACGGTTTTCTAAAGGATCTTGAGCGATTAATTCTTCTGGTAAATCAAAATAAAAGTCACTTGTTTTCATCGTATTACTCTCTTTCTGCTTTCAGTGTTTCTACTTCCATCCATTATAGCCACTTATACTAAAAAAATCTACTAAAATACTCAACTTCTCACAATTTATGTTCTGCTATTCAAAGTAAATTCATACGTATGCTGATTTAGGGTAGTCTGAGTTTCTTCAAAAACTGATATTTGGGGCATCACAGCGTTTTTTTGCTTCTAATGCCCACGAAACAAACAAAAAGTCCTCTCATAAGGAACTCACTGGCCTCCTCTATGAAAGAACTTTTTCTTTGTAAACTAACTAGCCGTTTTTATATCTTATTTCACCGTCTGGATCATGCACTGGAATGGCTCCAAGATAAGTCTGTCAAACTCTACTTGGGATTCATTATGGTTCATAAGGATTCTCACCTTTTCTTCCCCATTCATTCGCTCTACCACTTCCACTCCATCTGGACTATGAATTCCAGTAAGTGACACTTCTTTGATGATTTCTTCGATAATGGTTCCCACCACTTCTTCTTCCGGTGCGCAGCCTATATAATATACTTCCCCGTCATAATACTTATTTTTTGTGACTGCTGCAAATTCCTGATAGAAGGTATCCCCGTAAGAATATAAAATTTCTGCCGTAGTTGCCACGATCATATCACGGAATACGCCGGCTTTTCCTTGACGGCCTTCATATCTTCCTTGACCTACAAGGCTAAGGCTCGCTTCCTCCTGAAGGCTTTCTGTCTCGCAAACATAAAGTCCTGCAAGATTGGTATAACCTACCGGAAGCTCTTCATTTAATGTCAGATTATTATCCTGATCCTTTACTGCTGTACGATAAGTCATCACAAGACGACCGCCATTTTTCACGTATTCTTCCATCTTTTCTCTAAACTCTTTTGTCTGAATGATCATGACTGGGATCATGACCACCTTATAGTCTGAGAAATCTGCCGAAGATGGAATAACATCAACTGTAATATTACGATCATAAAATGGCTTATATAGACGTTTCATTTCCTCTTCGCATTGAAGCAGGATGCTTTGCGTCTGAATTCGGAAGGATGCTAATGAATCATAATCATAAATAATGCAGACATCACTTTTCATAGGTGCTTCTAATACATCCTCGTGATTCTTCACATCAGCAAAGAAGCTTTGCACCTCATAGAATTTTCTACGTTTCTTATTGTCCGCATCAAGGATACCGTAACAGAACTGTTCTGCTCCTTTGGTTGCTCCACGGTATCTAAAGTACATAAGAGAATCACATCCTCTTGCCACTCCCTGGTATGACCATAGTTTTGCCTGGTTTGGTCTTGGAAGATAGCCGGTAACATCATGTCCCTGAGCCCCCATGATTGCTTCTGTAATCCAGAAATTCTGTTTCTTTAATCCTCTGATATAGTCAAGCCCAAATGCAATCTCATGTGGCTTGATCGGTTCTTTCTGTCCACCCCATACCGGATAGTTATTATAAGCAACCACATCTAGATCTTTTGCGATTTCAGAATAATCTACATGTTTCGTTAAGCCGCCGCCTGGGAAATCATGAATTACTACCGCATCCCCATTAATCTCTTTGATTAAATCTGTTTGGAATTTGGCATATCTTACGATACTTTCACTTCTGAATCTTTCCCAGTCTAAACGTAAGGAAGGATTATGCGTTGTAATCGTCTGCATTGGCGTTGGTATTTCATCAAATTCATTATACTCTTGGGACCAGAACGCAGTTCCATACGTCTGATTTAACTGTTCAATGTTACCGCCAAACTTCTTGCTTAAGAAGGTCTGAAATGCATCCTGACAGTTTTTACAGTAACACTCGTCACTTCCCTCATGACCAAACTCATTGTCAATCTGCCAAGCAACGATTGCGTCTTCGTCTTTATAGTGATTCACTAATTCACGAATGATTTTTTCAGAGTAATCCCAGAAAATGCTGCTGTTAAAGCAGTATACATGACGGCCCCCAAAGGCACGCTTTTGTCCATTTTCAAATTCTGAAATTGTCTCTGGATACTTCTTTGCAAGCCATGCCGGCATAGTAGCCGTTGGCGTTCCGAAGATTACATCTAGCCCTTTTTCCTTAGCTTTCTCAATTACATGGTCGAAGAAAGAGAAGTCATATGCTCCTTCTGTCTTCTCCATTAAATGCCAGGCAAACTCACCGATTCGGATTACGTTACATCCAAGTTCCAGCATCGTATCTAAATCGGACTCAATCATTTCAATATCCCACTGTTCTGGGTAATAATCTACGCCTAAATACATTCTTCCATTTCCCCTTTTCTCTCTTCCAGTATGTCAATCATATTGCGATAGTACGTATCATTTAGCTTATAGCTTCTTTTGTAAATGAAAAGACATGACATGGATAAAAGACTTGGAAGTGCAATCATAAGGATTCTCATACCAAGAATAGCACCACTGCTTTGAGTCGTGTCCGGAACATATCCTATGATCGTTAAGCCAACACCACTGATAAATCCACTAAATGCACCTGCAAATTTTACTACAAAGGTCTGCATAGAGAATAAAATACTTTCATTTCTTGTTTTTAACTTGAACTCACCATAATCTACAACTTCGGATAAGATTACAGTAACCTGTGCTAACATAAATCCAATACCGGCATTTACAATTGCACTACAAACTCCTACAAATAATGCATTTTTAGGAATCACTGCCCCACCAACTAATAAGATTACCCAGCCTACGACCGGACAAATGGATCCAACCATAAAGGTTGTTTTCTTACCAAACTTTTTCACGAAGTTGGAGAATAATGCTAATGCTCCCATTTGTGCAAATCCTGCAACACCAGAGTAAACTGTATAGAGTGCCTTTGGACTTCCTGTTACATATTTAAAATAATAAATGGCAAAGCTGTTAGATAACTGATATGCAATATTAAAGAATAACGCAATCCCTAAAATCACTTTTACCTGATCATTTTTTACTAAAACATGAATCATTTGTTTTACTGTTGTCTTTTCCTGTGTCGTTGCAACAACACGTTCTTTTACATTTAAGACTGTGATAATCGAAGCTACAATAAATAGCAAGCTTATGATTAATGCAAATCTTGAAAATCCAGTTGCTTCATTTCCATTTCCTAAAAACTTGACTATGTATAAGCCACCGGAGCCTACAACTAACCAAGCAAAGCTGGCGAAGAAACGTGGAATTGCTGCCATCTGATTACGTTCATCGATGTTAGATGATAACGCAGGAACCATGGACCAATAAGGAATATCCATAATTGTATATGTCATGCCCCATAAAATATAAAAGATAGAAACAAATACTAAGTATGCCGTATTTGACATGTTAAAATTACTATAAAGGAATACTAGGACGATCGCATTTAGGACTGTTCCAATCATAATCCATGGTCTAAATTTACCAAACTTACTTCTTGTATTATCAACGACCATTCCCATAAATGGATCATTGAATGCATCCCATATTCTAGCTACTAAAAATAGCGTCCCTACGAATGCTGGTGCAACCATCTTGATGTCTGTCAGATAGTAAAGTAAAAATGTACCTACAATTGCATAAACGGCATCTTTACCGAATGCTCCAATACCAAAACTCAATTTAGAAATCCAAGAAAGTTTATTGTTCATATAGTATCTCTCCTTTGAATACTCTTCTCTTTTGATAGTCTTATTATAACTCGTTTTTAGTGAAAATCAATATATATTTTAGTAAAATTATATGTTTTGTTTACATTTTTACTAAAACATATATGTTCACCTATTGATATGTAGGAGTAATCAGCTAAAAAAGCACCCGTAATCCGGTCGTTAAAGACCACATCATTACGAATGCCTTTTTCATTTACTTTATTTCTTTTACACTTGCCCTGCAATTTAAACTACATGGAATTACTAATTTCTTTGGATACATAGAGCCTTCTAGCTGTTCCATAAAGAACTGGACTGCTGCTTTTGCAAACTCCGGAATCAAAATATGCACCGAAGTAATTGGCGGATCTGAAAGCTCAGACAGTTTCGTATCGTTATAGGTAACCAAGCTGATATCTTCTGGGACCCGTACTTTCATTTCCCTCAGTGCCTTCATTACGCCAGGAATCATTACATCTGAAGAAACAAAGAACGCACTCGGCCACTCCGATTGATCCTTGTTCTTTAGAAAAAGAAGCAACTGCTCATAGGAACTTTTTGAATTCATCTCACAGTCAATGACCCACTCTTCCTGATATCTTCCCCTGTCATTTAGGATATTTCTAAAATAGTAAAGGCGGGAATCCAGAATTAAATACTTGCTCTTTTGATAAATCAGCTTACTTCCCACATAGCCAATTTTCTCATGCCCTTTTTTACTAAATTCCGCAATTACTTGATTCATTCCCAAATGAACATTGGGAACGATACTGAAATATGTTTCTTCATCCGGACTTGAGTCCACAAATACAAGATTCTTCGTATATCGTTTAAAGCTTTCAATCTCTTTTGTCGTAAAACAGCCAATTCCAAAAATCCCATCCAGCTTGGCGTCCTCATGCATTACAAATTCCCCATCTTCATTTCGAAATAAGGTTACGGTATCAATATTTTTACTAAAACATGCTTCTTCCAAAGCACTTTTCAGCATTAAATAATAAATATCTTCTAATACTCGTTCTTTTTCAAACATTTGCGCAATTCCAACACGAATAACCTTCTCCTCTGCCTGAGCAGGCACTTCTTTTTCTTTTCGTTTTTTAACTTTATATCCAAGCTCATTTGCCACATCAAAAATTCGCTTTCTTGTCTCCGGGGTCACGCTGATCTCATGGTCGTTTTTCAACACTCTAGAAACCGTGGTGATAGAAACATTTGCTAACCCCGCAATATCTTTTAACGTTGCCATCTTACTCTCCTATTACCAGTCATACTAAATCATATTGCTCCTAGTTTAGCATACATTTCATAACTTAGCAATTTTACCTAAAAACAAATCAGATCCCGTCCTCTTAAACGTTTACACCCTCTCCTCTTCGGTAATACTCCATACAGAAATATTTCTTAGGTACTTAACATTTTACAAAATTGCATGTAAAATAGGTAATATATGTAAATTGTCATATATCAATCAAAAAAGAGGTGATTTCAATATGTCCGTTACGACGTTTGCTGCTATTGATGTTGGGTCCAATAACCTTGCAATGAAAATATATGAATTTTCAAAAAAGAACGGACTTCACGAAATAGATTCGATCAAGCACACGCTAGAACTTGGCTCAGATACGTACACCTTTGGCGCATTAAGCTATCCTGTCATCAATGAACTGATTCAAGTACTTGAAAAATTCGTGGTGAAAATGAAAGAATATGCTGTCAGCGAGTATGCCGCCTGTGCTACCAGCGGCCTTCGTGAAGCCCAAAACTGTATCTTTGTTTTAGATCAAATTCAATTACGTACCGGATTACACATCCGAATATTATCCAATTCTGAACAGCGATTCCTTTGCTATAAAGCAATGGCATTTTTTGAAAAGCCATTCAATCAGATGATTGCAAAAAATACGGCTGTGGTAGATGTTGGCGCAGGAAGTATACAAATTAGTCTTTTCAACCATAATGTGCTGCAAAATACACAGAATATCAAACTCGGATCTCTTCGCATCCGTGAACTCTTAAGTAATGTAGAAAAAGAAACTCTCGATTATACAAGCCTGATTAACGAATATATGGAATATGATCTTTCTACTTATGAACATCTATTCCTCCCCAAAAATAAGGTAAAACATATGATTGGCTTTGGAGAACATCTAACAGAGCTTGTAAAGCTTTCGAAAAAGCTTGCATTTAAACAGCCCCTTGATATTGAGACTTATACTGCTGCCTTTCAAGCCATTTCTAAAAAAGGCATTGAACAATGCAGCAAAGAGCTTAACCTTTCCAAGGAACAAGCAAGCCTGCTGCTTCCAACTGCCGTTGTCTTTCACAAGCTATTAAAGAAAAGCAAGGCTGCCGATTTATATTTATCTAACACCTGTCTTTGCGATGCTCTTGCCGTAGACTTCGCCCTAAAGCAGGAAAAGCTGTCTCTTCCTCATGATTTCATAGCAGATATTGTAGAGACATCAAGAAACATTGCCAGACGATATGAATGTAATGAGGCACACCTGAACAATGTGGAACATATTGCACTTGCCTTATTTGACAGTATGAAAAAGGTACACGGCATGAATCGAAGGGACCGCTTATATCTTCAGATTGCAGTCATCCTCCATAGCTGTGGACAATTTATCAATATGAACCAGATTCAGTACAACTCCTATCATATCGTCATGTCTACTGAAATTATCGGGCTTAGCCATGAAGAACGAAAACTGGTTGCAAATGTTGTTCGATACAAGTCGACCAACTTTCCCAGCTTTAAGGAGACTAACCATTGTTTCGATAAGACAACCTATGTAAAACTGGCAAAACTGACTGCAATTTTACGGCTTGCAAATTCCCTAGATAAAAGTCACAAGCAAAAGCTAAATGCTATTTCTTGCCGTTTAAAATATACAGAAACCGAAACACAGTTAATTATTGAAACAGAGACCTTTGAAGATATTACACTAGAACAAGGATTATTTACTAGAAATGCTGAATTTTTTAGTCAAATATACGGGATTCGTCCTGTGTTAAAACAGAAAAGGAGTATCTAAATGAAGCAGGCAAAATCAGATTTTATGAAACCACAGTACTTTAGGAATCGTGAACTAAGCTGGCTTGATTTTAACTACCGTGTCCTGCATGAAGCAAGAGACAAATCCATCCCTCTATTGGAACGCACCAAATTTCTCTCCATTACGGCTTCCAATCTGGATGAATTCTTCATGGTGCGTGTTGCGTCCTTAAAGGATATGGTAAATGCCAAGTATCTAAAGCCCGACCTGTCCGGACTGACCCCTGGTGAACAATTGATCCAGATTCTAAAAAAAGCTCATGAATTAGTAAACCTACAGTACTCCACATATAACCGTTCTCTTCTACCTACATTAAAGCAAAATGATATTATTATTATTCCAGAATACGAAAAACTAAATGAAGTCCAAAGCGAGTATGTCGATAAATATTTCGAAGATTTCGTCTATCCGGTTCTGACCCCTATGGCAGTAGATTCCAGCAGGCCATTTCCCCTGCTAAGAAATAAAACGTTAAATATCGCTGCATTATTAAAGGATCGAAAGAAGGATAAGCCTTATGACTTTGCAACGGTCCAGGTACCAAGCGTACTTCCCCGTATCATTCCGATTCCTTCCGAGGACATAACGAGCAAGACCTTTATCCTCCTAGAACAAGTCATTGAAAAGAACATACAGAAACTATTCCTGAATTATGAGGTAAAGGAAGCCCATCCCTATCGAATTATGCGAAATGCGGATCTCTCCATTGACGAAGAAGAAGCTGCTGATCTTTTAAGTGAGATTGAAAATAAGCTAAAGAAACGAAAATGGGGCGAAGTCATTCGGCTAGAAGTCGAAGAAGGCTGTGACAGCCAGTTGCTAAAGATCCTAACAAAGGAGTTAAAGATTAAAAATGAACCTGATATCTTTTATGTGAATGGTCCGATTGATTTAACTTTCCTTATGAAACTTTCGGGATTAGAAGGATTCGACCACTTACGATATGAAAAATATATCCCTAAACCAGTACCTGGCCTAGATTTAGAAGGTGATATTTTTGAACAGATTCGTTCTCATGATTATTTGCTAAATCATCCTTATTACACCTTTGATGCAGTCGTAGAATTTGTAAGAAAGGCCGCATTTGATCCTAATGTATTGGCAATCAAGCAGACCCTATATCGAGTAAGTAGTCATTCACCAATTATTGCATCCCTTGCCACTGCTGCTGAAAATGGGAAACAAGTCACAGTTTTAGTAGAATTAAAAGCTAGATTTGATGAAGAAAATAATATTAATTGGGCGAAAAAGTTAGAAAAAGCCGGGTGCCACGTAATCTATGGCCTTGTAGGCTTAAAGACGCACTGTAAAATCACCTTAATAGTTCGAAAAGAGGAAGACGGCATCCGTCGCTATGTCCACCTTGGAACAGGAAACTATAATGACAGTACGGCCAAGCTTTATACCGATCTAGGTATCTTAACCTGCAAGACTCCATATGGGGAAGATGCTACTGCTGTCTTTAACATGCTTTCCGGATACTCTGAACCATTATCTTGGCATAAGCTTTCATTAGCTCCTATTTGGCTTAGAGATCGTTTTATGGAACTGATTGAACGTGAGACCGCCCATGCAAAAGAAGGAAAGAAAGCTGTAATTATTGCTAAAATGAATTCTTTATGTGATGCCAAGATGATTGCCGCCCTATATGAGGCATCTGCTGCCGGTGTAGAAATCCATCTAATCATTCGTGGTATCTGTTGTCTTAAAGTCGGTATGGAAGGCATCAGTGAAACGATTACCGTACGCTCCATTGTAGGAAATTTCCTAGAGCATGCAAGAATTTATTATTTTTATAACGATGGCTTTGAAGAAGTCTATATGAGCAGCGCAGACCTAATGCCTCGGAATCTGGACCGACGTGTAGAAATCATGTTTCCCATAGAGGATGAAAAAGCAAAAAGTGAAGTGTTAGAACTCTTAGATATTGAGTTAAAAGATACCGTTAAGGCACATATTCTGACGGCCGATGGTACTTATGAAAAAATAGATAAGCGCGGCAAAGTATTGCTTGATTCTCAAGAGTACTTTTGCAAGAAAGCAACCGAAGATGCCGCTAAGCTTGTTCAGGAAAAAGAAACCTATCGTGTCTTTGAACCCTTGGTTCCTCCTGAATCTTAACTAAGACACTTTGCTCACGCCGAAGAGAACTTTCTTATCAATTAATAAAGCAGCCATAGACATTATTCTGTCCTGGCTGCTTTTATTTACGCAAACAACGATTGAAAGTAATGCTTGTATTACCTTGGCGACTGTTGCGATAACGAGAAAAACTCTCAGAATGTGTTTCTTCTCGCTTACTTCTGCTCTTCTTCCTGTTCTGGAAGTTTTCCAAGTACATAAGAGATAAACTGTTCTGCACAACGTCCGGACATACCACCGTGGCTTAACTCCCACTGATTTGCCATTAGCTTCAGTTCATCATCTGTATACGTAATCTCTTTATATCTTCTTGCAAGTCCGAGTACAATCTCATTAAACTGTGTCTTGTTTGGCTTGGAGAAATGAATGGTCACACCAAATCTCGCAACTAAGGATAACTTTTCTTGCATTGTATCCGAATGATGCATTTCTTCATCCCTTACGTCCTCACGATCTGACCAAGTCTCACGAATTAAATGTCTACGATTGGATGTTGCGTAAATCAATACATTTCTTGGCTTGATTTCCAGGCCGCCTTCAATTACAGCCTTAAGATACTTGTACTCGATTTCAAACTCTTCAAATGATAAGTCATCCATATAAATGATAAACTTATAGTTACGGTTTTTGATCATAGCGATGACTTTGGATAAATCCTCAAACTGATGCTTGTAGATTTCTATAATACGAAGCCCATCCTCATAATACTCATTTAGCAAAGCCTTAATGCTGGTAGACTTACCGGTTCCAGAATCACCAAACATCAAAACATTGTTCGCTTTCTTTCCCTGTAAAAAGGCTTCTGTATTATCTCTTAATTTTTGCTTTTGTGACTCATATCCTACAATATTATCAAAACGAACAATTTCGGTATTGGTAATTGGTGTTAAGACAACTTCACCCTTTTGCTTATCCACACGAAATGCCTTATTTAATCCAAGTACGCCAACTCCATAGTCACGGTAAAATGCAGTTACCAATGTATAGAATTCATGTTCATCTTTAGCAGCTGCTAATTTTTCGCTTAATGCCACTACCTTTTCGCTGACATTTTTATTATAGGTGGTCTCTAACTTAGGAATGGAATGATAATTGGTAATTGTGGTAAAACAATCAATCCCTAGTTCTTGTTCCATCTTGCTAAAATCATAGTGGAACAACTCCATAAATACCTGGAACTCTTTTTCCGCAAATATATTGATGCTTCCATCTAAGGCTCCCGTCTTTTCAGATGTTATACTAAATGGAGTTTCTGTCGTAATAAGTAAATATGTAAGATAATTCTGCCATAGGTTATTGTTAAATCCATACGTAGTAGCCACTTCTAATAAGTTATGGATCTGTGCATAGATTTTAAATGTTGCTTCCTCTTTTGTAATTGCCTGTTCTTCAAATTCTTTGAATATGTACGCTAACTGCTTTAATACGCTGTCATCAGAAATGTTATTATAGATGACTAGCTTGGATGTCTCTTTAAACATTCTTATCCCTCTTTTTTATCCTATTTTTAAGTATTTATAACATAATACCCCTCTTTAATCTATAATGCAACTTTCTATTTCCAAGGTCGAACCTTCTTAGTCCATTCCTGGCTTACCCACCACTCACGATCCTTTGGATTCCAAGATCCCTCTGGCGACATCTGCATCTTTCTAAATATATAGAAAAACATCTTATTACGAATACTTGCATGAGGATGCTGCACTTGTTTTTTGACTTTCTTCGCTATTTTCTCTGTTGTCTTTTCTATTTTCATTTTCTTTTCCTGCTTTAAATCAGCCACTCCCATTGCACTACTAATCAATGGGAAATAATAGACCCTAGGTACTCCCATCCATTTTAACTGTCTTGCCATAGATTTGGTCGTATGCTTTGGAGGTGCTCCCGCAGAAGAGCATATGGTAACTGCCACCTTTTTAAACATTGCTTTGGATGGTCGATGGGTTACCCAACGGTAGGCAAAATGATCCATTAAGTTTTTCATTGCCCCGCTCATCTCCATAGCATAATTGGGAGTGTCCAATATAATCACATCCGCTGCCTCCATCGCCTTGATGATCGGCTGCACCTTATCAGCACTTGGACAATGTTCCTCTCCTTTAAGAAAACAGGAATTACAACCTATACAAAATTCCGGTCCATCTTTTGGGAGAAAGAATTCCATGATCTGTGTATCCGCCTCTTTCAATTTATCAACCAAGGAACTGGTCATTGTATAGGTAACTCCTTTATGCCCCTGACCATGAATTACTGCAAGTTTCATCTTCATTTCCTCCATTCTAATAATTCTCAACTCCCTAGTACTTATTATCAGGTATCAAGACGTATAAGTTGGACTAACGCCTTATTTCGATAAACTAAATCCTCTCGTTTCGTAAATCCAAGCTTCTCCCAAAACTCATTTCCGCCTATATTCTTTTCAAATACGACAAGTGCTACTTTCGTAATTCCTTCTCTATGTAATGCTTCCAACGCTTTCTCCACCAACTGTCTTCCAATTCCCTGTTTCTGTCTCTCCCCATCGACTGCTGTATGACTGATATACCCCCGCCTACCATCATTTCCGGTTAAAATAACTCCTATAATCTCTCCCTCTTCTTCTGCCACAAAACAAGTATCCGGATTTCTGTTAAGATACCTAGCAATCCCTTCTCTTGAGTCATCTACAGAATTTAACCCCATCCCCGGAGTCCTGACCCAAAGACCATATACCTGTTCATAATCCTCAATCACCATTTTTCTAATCCTCATATAATTCCTCCTATTTAAAAAAAGAAAGCCTGCTACTACTTAAATTATACCTTAACCTGAGCACATTTTTTATCATATTAATACTTTTCAATCAGAAAATTCAGACGTACCTTCTCCAATTTTTCGCTCTCAGCCTTCCGTCATCCGCAGGAGAGGTCCGGGGAACCCTCGGTTCCCAGCTCTTTTCACTCCAAACAGAAAATTTGGACGTACCTTCTCCAAATTTTCGCTCTCAGC
>JAUNRX010000139.1 GCA_030539495.1 bacterium
AATTGGGCATATAGCTAATTTTCAAAGGGAAAATGCCCAATATTCAGACTAGAATATAAAAATAAGAAGAGAATTTTCCATATAGAAAATTTCTTTGTGAGAATGCCCACGAAATGTGTCGAAACCCGGGCATATAGAAGAAAAAATTTCATATATGCCCAAATTCGAGAAAAATTAATAAAAATTGTTGGGAGATTGGGCACGAAAGCAAGAAAAAAAATCTATATGCCCAAAAGCTTGCATCCCCCAGCTGCGATGCAACCAAAGGGTGTGTTCCTTACAAGGGACTTAAGACATGAGAGTGTATGGAATACATACTTTATTCTTTATGCGGCAGAAACTTGCAGGCCATCCTATTTTTCGCTGTTAAAAAAAATGCAGCGATATTCTAAAAACAAGGACAAGCAGAAAAAGTATTTAATGATAAAGAATATCAATAACAGTATTGACAATATCTTCTAGTTAGTCTATACTAACCAATGTAAGAAATGATAATGTAAATCATTATTAAGTGAAACGGAGATGAGGAGATGCTTTCCTAAGCTAGCAGCAGGTAAGCAAGAAACAGACATAATCGTTAAAAAACTATTTTATACATAGAAGGAGTGTCTATATGAGAACATTGAGAAATGTAGCCTGTGGTCAGACCGTAAAAGTAAGAAGATTAAATGGGGAAGGCCCGGTAAAGAGACGTATCATGGATATGGGAATTACAAAAGGAGTTCCGGTATTTGTAAGAAAGGTTGCTCCATTAGGAGATCCAATTGAAGTGACAGTACGAGGATATGAGTTATCTCTTCGAAAAGCAGATGCAGAGATGATTGAAGTAGAATAGGGAGGTAGACAAATGTCAATAAAGATTGCATTAGCAGGAAATCCAAACTGCGGAAAGACCACATTATTTAATGCATTAACAGGCTCCAATCAATTTGTGGGAAACTGGCCGGGAGTAACGGTTGAGAAAAAAGAAGGAAAGTTAAAGGGAGACAAAGAGGTAACCATTATGGATTTACCGGGAATTTATTCTCTCTCACCATATACATTGGAAGAAGTGGTTGCCAGAAATTATTTAATCACAGAGCGACCAGATGCCATCATTAATATTATTGATGGAACGAATATTGAACGTAACCTATATCTTTCCACTCAATTGATGGAATTAGGAATACCAGTCATTATGGCAGTCAACATGATCGATGTGGTTGAGAAAAATGGAGATCACATACATATTAGTAAATTAAGCAAAAAACTTGGATGTGAAGTCGTTGAGATTTCGGCATTAAAGGGAACCGGCGTCGAAAAGGCGGCTCAGAAGGCAGTTTCACTTGCTAAGAGAAAAGGTGCCACGCCTCCGGTTCATAAATTTAAAAGTGAAGTAGAAGAAGTCATTCATGCTGTAGAGAACCGCATCGGTTTTGATATTCCAGAAGAAGAAAAACGTTTCTTTGCAATCAAACTTCTAGAACGAGATGATAAGATTTCTTCCCAAATGAAACAGCCAATCGATGTATCAAATGAGATTAAACAGTTGGAAGATAAATTTGATGATGATACGGAAAGCATTATTACCAATGAGAGATATGAATATATTTCTTCGATTATTGGTGAGTGTTGTACCAAGGGAAAAAAGAATAAGGTCAATACTTCGGATAAGATCGATAAGATTGTAACCAATCGATTTTTAGCATTGCCAATCTTTGCAGCAGTCATGTTCCTCGTTTACTATATTTCCGTAACCACCGTTGGTACATGGGCCACCGATTGGGCAAATGATGGCGTGTTTGGGGATGGCTGGCACTTATTTAGCATTGGTTCCTCTGCATATGAAGATGCAAGTGCAGATTTTAGTCGTGCAGACCAGATTGTAGCAGCAGTAACCGATGGAAAGACATCCGTTGATATCTTAGATGAAGATGATAATGTGATTGAGACTGTAGCAATTACAGAGGATGTAAAATCACATGCACAAGAAACAGTAGATTCGGAAGAACCAGACCCAGCAGACTATGGAGTTTGGGTACCAGGCGTACCTGTTCTTTTAGAAAGCGGATTAGATGCCATTCATTGTGCTGACTGGTTAAAAGGTTTGATCCTGGATGGTATCGTAGCAGGTGTAGGCGCAGTCCTTGGATTTGTACCTCAGATGTTTGTATTGTTTATCTTCCTAGCTTTCTTAGAAGCTTGTGGATATATGGCAAGGGTTGCATTTATCATGGATAGAATTTTCCGTAAGTTCGGTCTTTCTGGTAAATCCTTTATTCCAATGTTAATCGGCAGTGGATGCGGCGTACCAGGAATTATGGCATCAAGAACCATTGAAAATGACAGAGATCGTAAAATGACGATTATGACAACTACCTTTGTTCCTTGTGGTGCAAAACTTCCAATCATTGCATTGATTGCAGGTGCATTATTCAATGGAGCATGGTGGGTAGCACCAAGTGCTTACTTTGTAGGAATTGCAGCAATTATCTGTTCCGGTATTATTTTGAAAAAGACAAGAATGTTTGCAGGAGATCCAGCACCATTCGTTATGGAACTTCCAGCATATCATATGCCAACAGTTGGAAATGTACTTCGAAGCATGTGGGAAAGAGGCTGGTCCTTTATCAAGAAAGCAGGAACCATCATCCTCCTTTCAACTATCGTACTTTGGTTCTTAATGAGATTTGGCTGGGTTGACGGATCCTTTGGAATGTTAGAAGAAAATCAGCTTGATATGAGTATCTTAGCTAGCATCGGCGGTGTGATTGCACCAATATTCAAACCACTCGGATGGGGCGATTGGAAGATGGCAGTTGCAGCAGTAACCGGTTTAATCGCAAAAGAAAATGTAGTTGGAACTTTCGGTATCTTATTTGGAGCTGCTGAAGTAGCAGAAGATGGAAATGAGATCTGGGGTACTCTTGCAGGAAGCTTAACTGCAGTTGCAGGTTATTCCTTCTTAGTATTTAACTTATTATGTGCTCCTTGCTTTGCAGCTATGGGTGCAATCAAACGTGAGATGAACAATGGAAAATGGTTCTGGTTTGCCGTTGGATATCAGACAATACTTGCTTATCTCGTATCCCTTTGTATCTTCCAGATTGGAACAGTCCTTACTGGAGGCGGATTTGGAATTGGCACAGTAGCAGCGTTGTTATTGATCATCGGCTTTATCTACCTATTATTTAGACCCTATAAAGAAAGCAAGTCTTTAAATGTGAATGTAAGAGGTATGGCAGGAGCAAAATAAAGGGGGCAGTCGTATGGGAACAGTAATCGTAGGAGTTATCGTAGTCGCAATCGTAGCAGCAATCATTATAAAGATGGTGAAAGATAAGAAACAAGGAAAATCTCTTCAGTGTGGCTGCGATTGTAAACATTGTAATGGACATTGTCATTAGATGGAGGTATGAATGTGCAGAATGTAAAACAAGAACCTGTGAAAACACATGAGTATCGAAGTTATCATAGAACACAGATGAGAAAAGAACTTGTACTACATAAGCTAAGAGAGCAGGGATGCAGGATTACCAAGCAGCGCCTTATGTTGTTAGACATCATACTCGAAGAGGAGTACTCCAGTTGTAAAGAAATTTATTTTAAAGCAATGAAAATGAACGCCAGCATTGGAACTGCTACTGTATACCGTATGATCAATACGTTAGAAAGCATAGGAGCCATAAGCAGAAATAACATGTATAAGATTTCCTGCGGAGAGCAATGTGAGATGGAGGATGCGTGTACGATCGAACTTGATGACCATACGACATATCAGCTGTCCGCAAAGAATTGGAATACCGTGATTATGGCCGGATTAAAAGCATGCGGATATGTGGAAGGCCAAGGAGTACGAAGCATTGTTGTAAAACGTTGTGACTGTGAACAGTAAGAAGAAGCGAGGGGATTGAAATGATTAGTCTTTCAATGATCTATGAAGCTGGATCAATCATCCTAATTGTACTATTTATGCTAGTTTTGTTTTGGATCAAGCAAATGATTTTTAAATGTGTAAATAAGAAAGGAAGTTGAGTGTATGCCTTTAACGATGGTAAATGAAGGAGAACCTAGTATTATTAAAAAAGTTGGTGGAAAACAAGATACTCGTAGATTTCTGGAGAACCTTGGATTTGTAACAGGCGGAAGTGTAACAGTGGTCTCACAAATTGGGGGCAGCATGATTGTAAATATTAAGGATTCTAGAGTTGCCATAGGAAAAGACATGGCAAATAAAATCTTAGTATAAACATAAACATAACAGAGTATTTGAAAAAGCATCCTGACAAGGGGTGCTTTTTCTGCTTAGAAAAGAAATACAGGGCAGGAGGAACCGAGGATGAAAATAGGAGCAAAAGGAAATCATAGCTATTATGTAATTAAAGGTGTAGGGACCATACATAACATTGAAGTCTTTCACGGAGTAACCTTGGGGTATTACGAACTAAAGGTAGACCATTGGCAGGGGGAAGAGATGACGCCGGAAGGAAAAAATGTAATCGAGATCAATCATTGTTATAAAGGGCGGTTTGAATGTGAGTTCAGCAATAACTCCTTTTATTATTTAGGAGAAGATAATATTGCGGTAAGCCGTGTATCGGATAAAAAGACACAGTCTGGATTTCCTTTGGGCATGTATTCTGGAATTAATCTGCTGATTGATCTGGATCAGTGTGAAGCTGAATTTTTTGGAGTGTTAAGCCAGTTTCAGGTAAATATCAGGTGCTTAGTGGAAAAGTGGAGACAGCTTCTTCCGTGCAAGATTTTTGAGGAGTCTGACCAGACCAACCATATTTTTAATGAGCTATATCAGATGGAGGAAACAGCAAGTATTGGATATCTAAAATGTAAGGTAATTGAGCTAATGCTGCTTTTTGACGGGTATGAATTTGGACGAAGCACAATCCATCAGCATTTTGGAAAAGGACAGGTAGAGAAGGCAAAACATATACGTTGTCATCTGGAAGAAGAGCTTGATCGGGAGCTTACGCTGGCAGAACTGGCAAGGGAGCATGAAATCAGTGAGTCAACAATTAAACGATGTTTTGAAGCCATATATGGGAAGACACCCAACCAATATCGGAAAGAGTTCCGTATGCAGGCTGCTGCAAAACAGCTGATTGAGACAGAGGATACGGTGGCAGAGATCGGAATGCAGGTAGGATATTTAAACTCCAGTAAGTTTTCAACGGCCTTTCGTTCCGTAATGAAACTCTCGCCTTCTGAGTACCGTAACGAGAAAAAAACTCAATAGCCAGGGATATGACCGTTTTGGAGTGAAGGCGACCGCTTTGGAGTAGATAGCCAGAGACAGGATTGATATACTTTATTTAGTTAGAAGCAACTAACTAGGAAAGGAGTCTTCGAAGATGAAGAAAGAAAGTCCATTGAAACGAGTTTGGGGAATGGCAGAATCACAGCATTCGAAATTAAAGTTATCTGTGTTACTAGCAGTACTTGGAGTTGGGGCAGGATTTATTCCATACTATTGCTCAGCAAAAATAATTATCTTATTGCTCTCTAGCTCCACATCAAATCCTGTAACGTTTGGGGATTGTCTCCCTTATCTAGCCTTAGCACTTGCAGGCTCAATAGGAAAGGTATGTTTCTCTTGTAAATCAACAGCAATCTCACATAAATCAACATTTGCGGTTTTGGCAGAAATCAGACAGTGTTGTATAAAGAAATTAAGCAATTTATCGATGGGAACCTTACAGGCACAGCCAGTGGGACATCTGAAAAATATCTTAGTAGATCAGATTGAGAGCCTTGAGGTTACATTAGCTCATATCCTGCCAGATATGACAGCCAATATCCTAATGCCAATCGTATTAATCATCGCATTGTTTGTCATCGATTGGAGGTTAGCATTGATCTCTATGGTGACCATGCCTCTTGGCATGTGCTTTATGATGGCCACCATGAAGACTTATCCAGCCAAATTTAAAGAAGCAATGGAAATCGGCAAGAAAATGAATGACTCCATTGTAGAGTATGTAAATGGTATCGAAGTAATTAAGGCATTTAACCAAGGCGGCGTTGCATACAAAGGCTATGCAGATGCAGTCACGGACAATGCAGCGTTCTATTATGGATGGATGAAGAGTACGCAAAAGATGATGGCTTGCTATCGTAACATCTTCCCGGCAGTCTTATTAGGCGTCTTGCCAGCAGGCTTAGGATTTTACATAAGCGGAAGCATTACGACTTCAGATTTCATTATGGTGATGATCTTATCTATGGGCGTTGTTGGACCAATCATCACAGCAACCAACTATACTGACTCCTTAGCACAAGCAGGTTCCATCATTGAGACCGTGGAAAGTGTGTTAAATGCACCAGAGCAGCATCATCCGGTAAAAGAAGCAGAATTAGAAGGCACTGACATTGAATTAACTAATGTCTCCTTTTCCTATGATAAGGATAGCGCCGATGTGTTAAATGACATTAGTCTTTCCATAAAAGAAGGTAGTGTAAATGCCTTAGTAGGTCCAAGCGGAAGCGGAAAGTCTACCATCAGCAAATTGATTGCAGGATTTTGGGATATTGAACAGGGTTCGATTTGCCTTGGGGGAAAAGAATTAAAGGACATTCCATTAAGCCAGATTGCAGACAATATTGCCTATGTTGCACAAAATAATTTCCTATTCGATGATACGATCCGAGAAAATATTCGTATGGGAAGACCAGGAGCAACCGATGAAGAAGTGGAACTGGTTGCAAAAAGTGCAGGATGTGATGCATTTATCCAGGGATTAGAGCAAGGATATGACACAAATGTAGGTGGAGGCGGTGCTCACTTATCCGGTGGAGAACGTCAGAGGATTGCCATTGCAAGAGCCATGTTAAAGGATGCACCAATCGTTATTTTAGATGAAGCAACTGCATATATCGATCCTGAAAATGAAGCAATCTTACAGACGGCAATTTCTAAACTGGTGCAAGGAAAGACATTAATCATGATTGCCCATCGTCTTTCTACAATTACTGCAGCAGATCAGATTATCGTGGTAGATCACGGTACGATCAATGCAAGAGGCACCCATGAAGAATTACTTGAAACATCAAAACTTTATCAGGAGATGTGGGAAGCACATATTGGAGCAAAGGAGAGTGAAGTAGCATGATCGGAATATTCAAGAAAATCTGGGACTTTGCAGGAGAAGAACAAAAGCAGATCAAACGTTCGATTGTCATGGCATTTCTAAATGCAGTATTCCATATGTTTCAGATCGGAGCAATCTTTTTGACCATTCAAGCCTTAGTAACCGGTAATAAAGACATAAAGACAATTTGGTATGTAGCAGCGTTGATGGTTGTCAGCATTATAGGAAAAGTAGTTACCAGTGCCAACTCTCAATTGGACCAGACCCATGCTGGATACTTTATGGCTGCAAATAAACGTATCTTTATTGGTAACAAGATGAAGCAGATTCCAATGGGATTTTTTAATGAGAGCAGTTTAGGGAATATCACAGGCATTTGTACCACCGTACTTGGAGACGTAGAGACAACGGCACCAATGGTTATGGTATCGACATTAGGCGGATTTATTACAACCGCAGTATTCGTTGCTTACACTTTCTTCTTTGACTGGAGAATGGGACTGATTGCAGCATTAGGCGTTGTATGCTACTGTTTTGCAATCTCAGCCATGGAGAAAAAAACAAGAGAGACTGCGCCACACAGACAAAAAGCACAGGCAGAACTTGTAGAAAATGTATTAGAGACTATTCAAGGAATGGAGGTAGTAAAATCCTTTAACTTGTCTAGAAAAAATGGAAGTAATAAAAATGAAAAAGAGCAAAAGATCGAGAAAGCAATTAAGAACAGCCGAGACAAGAACCTGGCAATGGAAAAGGTATTAACGCCATATACCATCTTACAAGAATGCATCCTTCGTACTTTTAGCGTGATCCTTATGACAGCTTCCTTGGCATTCTATTTTAATGGAACCATGGAACTTACCTATTCACTAATGTTTGTCGTTATCTCCTTTATTATTTTTGAGCAGATCCAAGAAGCAGGACACGGAGTATCCATCCTTCGTGTATGTGGCAGCTCCGTGGAACAGGCAAACCAGATGGATGACACTCCTATTATGGATGAGAAGGGAAAGGATATTACCCCAACGTCTCATTCCATTGACTTAAAACATGTAGATTTCTCCTATGAAAAACGCCAGATCTTAAAGGACGTGAATATTCATATCAAGGATAAATCCATGACTGCAATTATTGGACCTAGCGGTTCCGGTAAGAGTACGATTTGTAACTTGATCGCTCGTTTCTGGGATGTGGATCGAGGAAGCATTTCCATCGGCGGTGTAGATGTGAAAAATTATACCCTAGAGTCTTTGATGAACCAGATCAGCATGGTACTACAAGATGTATACTTATTCCAGGATACGATTGAAAATAACATTCGTTTCGGTAATCCAGATGCAAGCAGGGCAGACGTTATCAAAGCAGCTAAGAAAGCTTGCTGTCATGACTTTATCATGTCTCTTCCAGATGATTATGACACCGTCATTGGAGCAAACGGCTTCTCCTTATCTGGTGGTGAAAAACAAAGGATTTCCATTGCAAGAGCCATCTTAAAAGACTCCCCTATCATTATCTTTGATGAGGCGACTGCAAATGTAGATCCGGAAAATGAAGAACAGCTTCAAAAGGCAATTGAAGAATTGACCAAAGACAAGACAATTATCATGATCGCCCATCGATTAAAGACCGTACGTAATGCAGACCAGATCTTAGTCGTAGACAATGGCCGAATCGTACAGCGAGGAAATCATAAACAGTTAATCGATCAAGAAGGCATTTATAAACGATTTATCGGAGCAAGAACTAAGGCCGAGAATTGGAGCATTGCATAATGAAG
>JAUNRX010000140.1 GCA_030539495.1 bacterium
AAAAAACGCTCCGCTAAGGATGCGCACTTTGTTTTGCAAATAACGAGTTAAAACTGGGAAAATTATCAAAGTTATTATTTACATTTTATGGAGGAAGGCATATATTTTAAATGAACATGTTCATAAAAGGATAGGAGGTGAGCGTCATACCAAAAGTAATCGAGAACTTGCGAGAGAATATATTGCAGGAGGCAAGAAAAGAATTATTTGCAGAAGGCTACCAGACATTTAACATTCGCACTGTGGCAGCAAGATGTGAAGTCGCAGTAGGAACCTTTTATAATTATTTTCCATCCAAGGAAATGCTGGCAGCCACCATTGTGTTAGAAGACTGGATGAAATCATTACATATGATGCGGCAGAGAGTGAGCCGGGAGGCAGAGTTATTTCCTGGGCTAGAGGCAATCTATAATGAGTTGCTGAAGTTTGAAGAGCTTTATCATGAGATCTTTAATAGTAGTACGGCAATTTACAGCAAATATTTTTCCAGAGAGCGTCATAAGAAGTTAAGAGACCAGCTAGAAGAGCCAATTAGGCAGATGGTAGAAAAGACAAATCCCAAGATAGAGCCATTTACAATTACATTTATGGCAGAAAATTTCTTGGGAGCCAGCCAGGAACGAATTGCATTTGAGAAACTAGAAGACATCTTAAAGAAAATTTTAGTTTAGGGGAGGAAGCAGTATATGAAACTTTTGATTGCAGGAGCATTTGGAAACTTAGGCAGTGACTTATTGCGGGAAGCCGTAAGGAAGGGGCATGAAGTAACGGCAGTAGATCTGGTAGTTCGAGAGTTAGAGGGGCTAGATCCAAAAAGCTATACAGCAAAGAAAGTCGATATTACAAAGAAAGACTCACTTAAAGGCTTATGTGAGGGAATGGATGCGGTCATTACTACAGTAGGGCTGACCAAGACAAGTGCGACTGTTACTAATTATGACATTGACTACAACGGAAATAAAAACCTATTAGAGGAGGCAGTGCGTGCCAATGTGAAGAAATTTGTGTACATATCTGTATTAAAGGCGGACGGAAGAGAAGATGTTCCAATGCTGCATGCAAAATATCTGATGGAACAAGAGTTAATAAAGAGCGGGATTCCTTATGTAATCCATCGTCCAACAGGATATTTCTACGACATCGCCCATGTATTTATGCCAATGATTGAAAAAGGAAAAGTAACCTTGCTAGGAAAGAAGCCAGTGTATGCCAATGTGATTGATACAAGGGATTTTGCAGAATTTATCTTGAAACATCTAAAATATACCAATGTAACTTATGATGTGGGCGGAAGAGAGACGTATTCTTATGAGCAGATTGCAAAAATGTTCTTTCATGCAGCAGGAAAGCCGGCAAAAATCTCCCATGCACCAACCTGGTTGTTTGATGTGCTTGCTAAGATTAATAAATGGAAGAAGAACGGAAAGGAAGCAATCATTAAGTTTTCAAAATGGACATTATCCAATGAGATGGTCGCTGACACCAAATATGGAAAGCACAGTTTTAGAGAATATGTAAAATCATGTTATCAAAATAAATAAAAGCATAAGGAGTAATCAGAATGAGTTTATCAGAAGCAGTTAGTCTGGCATTTCCAAGTGGGATGTGGATCCTTTTAGCAGCAGCCCTTGTGTTAAGTGCCATAGGATTTTATAAATATGTCTATTTTCTATCCATTGGATATGGATGGGCAATTGCCGGAGAAGGAATTGCCATGTTACTTTTATTTCGCACAAAATTAACGCCTGCAATTGTTTTGTTATGCCTATTATTTATCTGCTATGGAGCAAGGCTTAGTGGATTCTTGCTATATCGTGAATACAAGAGTGCAAGCTATCGAAAGACCTTGAAAAAGGTCACCAAGACAGAGAAGCCAATGCCATTTGGAGTAAAGTGTGCGATCTGGATTTCGGTATCGTTATTATATGTTGCGCAGATTTCACCAGTCTATTATCGACTGACCAATGGCAAAGAACAGGATACGATACTTCCTTTCATTGGTGTAGCAATTATGGCAATCGGCTTAATTTTAGAAACTCTGGCAGATCAGCAAAAGTCCAGACAAAAGAAGGTAAATCCAAAGATGGTAGCAACCAAGGGGCTTTATTCCATCGTAAGATGTCCAAACTATTTTGGAGAAATCATATTCTGGACGGGAGTGTTTGTATCCGGATGCAGCGTACTCTCCGGTGGCATCCAGTTAGTAATTGCCTTGCTTGGATATGTATGTATCGTATTTATTATGTTTAATGGGGCACAGAGGTTGGAAGGCAGACAGAACAAGAGTTATGGGGCGAAGAAGGAGTATCAGGAGTATGTAAATAAGACACCGATTTTGCTTCCGCTTATTCCACTCTATCATCTTGCAAAACAGGAGAAGGGAGAAAAAAGAAATGAGGAAAAGAAGGGAGCGTAAGTTTTGCGAGGAGGATTTTACATTAAAGCTTGCCATTCAAGATACGCTTCCGGTATTGTTTTTCCTTGGAAGCATGATCGTGCTTTCTGTGCTTTTTCCGAGTGTATTGTTTATTATAGGAGCATCCTGTAGCCTGATCGCAGGATTTAGTAAAGTACTATGGAAGTTCCTTATGGCAGTAAAGCTTGGAAATAAGAAATGGCTCAGTAATTTATTTATACCGTTTCAGTGTATGGGATTTACTTTGATGATCCTTTCGCTATTCGTGGATCGGAGATTCATTAGTTCGAGTGAGATGTGGAAGGCGGTCAGCAGCCTTCCATCCGGAGTATTTTTTCTAGTAGGAGTGATTGGGATGGTTGGCATGATTACAATGTCAATGCACTTTGACCAGTCCGTAAACGCTCATTGGAGGGCACAGCTGGTAAATACACTGGCACAGGGATGCTTTTTTGTAGGACTATTATTGTTAGTATAAAAGATAAAAATGGGCGATCGCCACTATGTAAGGTATTCCATCGAATACCTTATACAAAGACAAAGAAATAGCTCGTCATACTATTCATTTGTTTTGACTAATAGGAATAAATCAAGTAAAAAGAGTGATGTCGTTAGACATCACTCTTTTTGGCGTGAAAAAAATTATCAAGAACCTGGAGGCCTTGCTGTTCGATAGATTTCTCTATTGACCACCAAAGTTCTTACATCCAATTAGATTGGACTAGTTATTTATATTTTATTAAAAAATCATGATAATAACAATGAACAAAAATGTACATAGTGGTATAATAACTATACACTATGTATAGATAAGTATAGATAACGTAACAAAGGAGATAAAATTGACTAAAAAAGAGGACTTAAGAGTAATTAAAACGAAACGAAATATCGAAGATACCTTTCTGAAACTTTTAGATACCACATCATTTGAAAAGATTACGGTAAGATTAATTTTAGAAAAGGCTTTGATCAGTAAAGGGACATTTTACAGCCACTATATGGACAAGTATGATTTGGCGCAGAAAGTAATCGATGGTTATCTTGAAAACTTTCGTAGCAATATTAGTGCACGATTAAAAAGGATCACGAGCCAGGTTTCCTATGAAGTATTATGGGAAGTCTGTAAAGATACCATCTATATGTTGATCAATGATATGAAACGCTTAAAGAAGATTTATATTGAAGACTTTGATATTGAAATCAGCATCAAGAAGATCTGGAAAGAAGAGTATGAAAGTTATATAAAAAGCGTAAAGGGTGACAGCAAGAATATTGGCCTAAAATCCTCCATCGTTGCAGCGCTTGCCATGGAGTATATGAATTATATCCACGAAAGTGGGGAAGTTATTGAAATTTATGATTATATAAAAAGCGTACATGAGATTTCAGAACAATACTTGGACTGTATATCGGTGTAACAATCAAACGAAAAGAACCGAAGGAAGCAGTTTTCCTTCGGTTCTTTTTTATGCAGTTAATTCTTGTTTTAATTTATGTCGGATCACACAAAGGAACAGTACGGAAGTAAACGTTGCTCCAAGAAGATCGGAGATTGTCTCACAGTAGAAAATATTATCTAAGCTTGTTACCATTGGTAGAATGAAAATACAAAGCAGGAAGATAATCTTTCTTAGGAAGGATACAGGAAGGGTATAGCGAACTTTCCCCATCGCTGTTAATCCATCTACCACTGCAAATTGTACCGCAACTCCGAGAAGCCCCATTGTATATTTACGGATAAATCCAGTACATAAACCAATCATTTTTGCATCTTGTGTAAATAGACGTACAAATACGGATGGGAATGCCTGTGCAGCAACCATAAGGATTACTACGTAGCAGGCACAAACTAATAATACATAGCGGAAGGATTCCATTACTTTTTTATAATTTCCTGCACCATAGTGGTAACTGTATAGCGTGCTGCATCCATTGGTAATTCCTTGTAACGGACAAGTAATCAGTACCATAAAGCTTTGCACGATGGCAGCAGCAGAAATGTATAAATCACCAAGCGCATCGCCGCCATAGTTTCGAAGGGATGCATTTAAGAAGATAACAATCAGATTATCCACTAACATAATGATAAATGGCATCATTCCGATTGCCAGCGTTTTCTTTAAAATCGACCAGTCAAGCTTTCCAAAGGAAATACGGATTGGATTGGAGGAACTAAATAGGAAACGTAGTACATAAATCATAGAACAGATTTGTGATAATACAGTTGCAGTAGCAGCTCCTGCGATACCAAGGTCGAAGCCATAAATAAACACTGGATCTAAGATTAAGTTGACTACAGCTCCAAGTGCAATGGAAATCATCCCTTGTTTTGCATGCCCTTGAGCAAGTACAAAGAAGTTCATACCAAGGCTCATCAAGGATGCAAAGGTTCCAAGTACATAAATGGAGAAATAGGAGTTGGCATATGGATACATGGTATCACTACAGCCTAGTGCGTATAAAAGAGGCTTCTTAAATATAAGGCAGCTAATGGTCACGGCGATGGATACAAGAAGTAACATCATAAAGGACTGACTAATCGCCTTATTTGCCATTTCCGGTTCCTTCTTACCAAGGGAAATACTCATATAAGAGGAGCCACCAATACAAATTAGGTAAGCAAATGCACCAATTGCCGTTAAGGCTGGAGCACTGATACCGATACTTGCAAGTGCAAGATCTCCATGCCCCGGAATATTTCCTACGAACATTCGATCAACAATACTGTATAAAATATTAAAAAACTGTGCGAGCATGGCAGGAATACCAAGCTGTAACACTAATTTCTTAATAGGAATTTCATCAAACTTGTGTTTCATAAATTGTCCTTTCAAATAGTCTTTTATAATTTAATTTAGCTAGACTATTCTAAAGGACAAAAGAGAAAGTGTACAGAGTTTTTTACTACCAATAAGAGGAAGATGCCGCAAAACATTTATTTCGATAACCATATGTACATATTGGGCATATAGGTGATTTTCAAAGAAAAATACTCCAATATTCAGGCTAAAACCCAAAAATAAGAAGAGAATTTTCCATATAGAAAATTTCTCGTTGAGAATGCCCACGAAATGTGTCGAAACCCGGGCACATAGAAGTAAAAAATTTCATATATGCCCAATTTGAGCAAAAATGAATAAAAATCATTGGAAAATTGGGCACAGAAGTAAAAGAAATTTTCTATATGCCCAAAGGCTTGCCTACACTCAGCTTCGGCGCGGCAAAAGTGTGTGTTCCTTACAAGGGACTTAAGACGCGAGAATATGTGGAACACGCACTTTATTTAATTACATAATGCGGCAAGTAACGGTATTTAAGCAGCTGTCAACTTCTTGGACATCACTGTTTGCCTTTTCCTGCATTTCATATAGGTCATGAGTTGCAGCTCCGCGAATGCTGGTAATTCCATCTACCGCCATAATTGCATTTTTTGCGTCAGTTGCATTTTCATGGGCTGCTTTGTAATGTATATAATCCATAAAGTACTCCTTTTACCTAATTTGTATTTATAGTGTTAGTATGTTACAAAAGTAGAGAGAATATGATATAAACACATAAAGATAAAAAAGTGGAATAAAAATTTAGAATTATGTAACCTTTTGATATTTTTTTCCCTCTATATAAGTAAAGGAGGTGATTTGATGGAAGATCACAGAATAATGGAACTGTATTTTGCAAGAGATGAGGATGCGATTACGGAAACAGCATATACATATGGCAACAAGTTAGACAATCTTTCCTTAAGAATTTTGAAAAATTCAGAAGATGCCAAAGAATGTGTAAATGATACTTATCTGAAAGCTTGGAATAGTATACCACCACAGAAGCCTAATTATTTTTATGCTTATCTTGCAAAAATTTGTAGATTTATTTGCTTCGGCAAGCTGGATTATAAAAATGCGAAAAAGCGTAACTTTGATGTAGTCACCTTGTCTGAAGAATTGACGTCATGTATTCCGGATCAGTTTTCGACAATAGATGCGGAACAGCAAGCGATTGGAGAAGTATTGTCCTCCTTTTTAAGAACGCTATCGGAAGAACACCGTTTAATTTTTATGCGAAGATACTGGTATTCTGAGACGATATCTGAAATTGCAAAACGTTATCATTTAACGGAAAGTAAAGTGAAAACATCATTGCATCGCTCACGCAACAAACTGAGAAATTATTTAGAGAGGGAAGGGATTAGAGTATGAATGGGAAAGATTTATTAGAGGGATTAAGCTTTATAGAGGAAGAGTTAATTCAGGAAGCAGAACAAAAGCCTTTAAAAATAAAAAGGATGCCAATGAAGAGAGTGTTTCTAATGGCTGCAAGTTTGGCAGCAATAATTACCACAGTCGTAGTAGTAGAAAATCATAGTAGTAATATGCCACATATAGCAGCAGATCCAAATGTGTATTTAGTAGTAAGTGAAAAGCCAGAGAATGATGGTAAGCACTATACGCTTCAGTTTAATACGGTAGATAGTTTTAATGCTCCTAAAGTATATATAGAGGGATATTTTCAGGAACACTTATCTACCAAACAGGGAAAGCTGTTGTTACCAATTATTTCAAAGAAATATTCGATAGATGGTAGCCTAAATTATTCAAAATCAAATGGAAAAATAGGACTCTATAGTATTGATACGGATGTTGAAATAGGGAAAGAGGAAACAATGAGGATTACAATTTCACCAAATGAAATTGTAAAAGACTATGTGATAGAGGGGAAAACACTAGTTTCTGAGATAGAGGGAGTAAGTATTGAGGCAGGAGTCTTTAAAACAAGTAATAACAGTAAGGAAGAGCGTACGTATAGTTATTATGCAGATTTTAAACTGGATGAAGTAGCCTATTATGTAGAGTTTACAGGAAAGAAAGAGGATGAGGAACTCTTTACAAACATGATTGCAGATATTATTTTAGGCGGGAAGGCAGATTTATCAGTATTTGAAAAAAAATAAGTAAAGAGTGAGAATTAGAAGATAACATGGTAAAATATAGAAAAGGGACAAATGTTAGATAGGAGGAAGTAACATGTTTTCATTTTTATTAGCGATTATATATATCGCATTTATTAGTCTTGGTTTGCCGGACTCGCTGCTTGGATCAGGATGGCCGGTGATGCAGGCGGAGTTGCATACACCCCTTTCCTATGCAGGAATTTTATCCATGGTCATATCAGCGGGAACAATTGTATCAAGCTTACGCTCAGATTACCTGACACGAAAGCTGGGAGCAGGACTTGTAACAGCAATCAGCGTAGGGATGACAGCCATCGCCTTATTTGGTTTTTCCATCTCAAATTCATTTTACATACTATGTATATGGGCGATTCCTTATGGATTAGGAGCAGGAGCAGTAGATTCAGCATTAAATAATTATGTTGCCTTACATTATTCCTCCCGCCATATGAGTTGGCTGCATTGTTTTTGGGGAGTGGGGGTAACCATCAGTCCTTATATTATGAGCTTTTGCCTCTCCAGACAATATGGATGGAGGACTGGCTATGTAAGTGTTTCTATCTTGCAAGTCATTTTGACCATCATTTTATTCTCTACTCTTTTTCTATGGAAAGGGAATGAAAAGCAAGAAGGAGAAGAAATAGAAGTACGAGCCCTCTCCGTAAGGGATGCTTTAAAAATCAAAGGAGTACCATTTGTACTGGCTGCATTCTTTGGCTATTGTGCACTGGAAACCACAGCAGGAATGTGGGCAACCAGCTATCTTGTTGGGTATAAGGGGATAAATCCAGTTACAGCAGCAAAATTTGCTTCTTTATTTTTTATAGGCATCACGGTTGGCAGATTTTTAAATGGATTTGTAGCAGACCGGTTTGGTGATCGCAAATTAATCCGATTTGGAATTTGTATTATGATCGTTGGCGTGCTGATGATCGGACTACCAATCAAGATTGATGTAATTGGACTGGCAGGTCTGATTGTACTTGGATTTGGATGTGCACCGGTGTATCCTTCCATTATCCATGCAACTCCGACGAACTTTGGAAAAGAAAATTCACAGGCAATCGTAGGAATTCAAATGGCTTGCGCTTATTGTGGAAGTACCTTTATGCCGCCACTATTTGGCTTGATTGCAGAACATATCAATATGGGGTTATATCCAGTGTATCTTATGATTTTTGCAGTTCTAATGCTAGTAATGACAGAAACATTAAATCGAAGAGTCAGCAGAAAGATAACATATTAATACCGACTGATAATATATTTAATATTAGTGATGAAATGACACTACCGCACTACAATGTGCAGTAGTGTTTTTACTTTATAGAGAATTGCGCCGCAATCTCCTATAAAGTAAAAACGCTCCGCTAAGGATGCGCACTCAGGGGAAAGGAAGATGTCGCAAAAAAC
>JAUNRX010000028.1 GCA_030539495.1 bacterium
TCTTTTTTCTTAACATCTTTACCACCAGCTGCGAACTGAGCGATTGCACCAGTACCAGTTGATTTAGAAGCTTGTCCACCTGTGTTGGAGTAAACTTCTGTATCGAATACTAAGATGTTTACGTTTTGGTTAGATGCTAATACGTGATCTACACCACCGAAACCGATATCGTAAGCCCAACCGTCACCACCAAGGATCCATTGAGATTTCTTAGAAGCGAAGTCTTTGTTGCTTAAGATGTTAGCGCGGTCAGCGTTATCACATTCGCAGTTTTCAAGAACTCTTACCATTTCTCTAGCTGCGATTGCATTTTCTGTAGAAGAATCTTTAGTTGCAAGATATCTTTCTAATGCAGATTTTACTGTGTTATCTTCTGCTACTTCAACTAAGTTTTAAGCAGATTCAACAACACGGTTTCTTAATGCTCTTTGAGCAAGTTCCATACCGAAACCGAATTCAGCGTTATCTTCGAATAAAGAGTTAGCCCAAGCTGGTCCTCTTCCGTTAGCATCTACTGTGTAAGAAGAAGCTGGTGAAGAACCACCCCAGATTGAAGAACATCCAGTTGCATTAGCAATGTACATTCTATCACCGAATAATTGAGTCATTAATTTAGCGTAAGGAGTTTCACCACAACCTGCACAAGCTCCTGAGAACTCTAAGTATGGTTGTTGGAATTGAGATCCTTTAACTGTTGTTGGTTTGAACTTTTCAGAAACTTCTACTGGAGTTTCGATAGTTACACCGTAATCGAACATTTTTTGTTGTTCCATTGCAGTAGCTGTTGGAACCATTCCAAGAGCTTTGTTTCCTTTTTTACCTGGACATACGTTTACACATGATCCACAACCTGTACAGTCTAATGTAGAGATAGAGATTGCAAATTTGTGTTCTGGCATACCAGTCATAGGGATGATTTGTGCGCCTTCTGGAGCGTTTGCAGCTTGATCAGCATCCATTGCTACGGAACGGATTGCAGCGTGAGGACAAACGTAAGAACAGAAGTTACATTGGATACAGTTATCAGATTCCCAAGTTGGAACGTCGATAGCTACACCACGTTTTTCGAATGCTGCAGAACCAGCTGGTAAAGTACCATCTGCGTATTCTACGAATGCAGATACAGGTAAGTTGTTACCATCTTGAGCGTTGATTGCGTTTTGGATTGTGTTAACATAGTCAACAACTTCTTTTCTGTCACCAGTTACAGTTACAGATAAGTCTTCGTCTTCGCAGTTTGCCCAGTGAGCAGGAACTTCAACTTTAACTATTGCTTCAGCACCAGCTTCGATAGCGTCGTGGTTCATTTTAACTACGTCGTCACCTTTTTTGGAGTAAGAAGCTGTTGCAGCATCTTTCATATATTGGATTGCATCTTCAGCAGGAATGATGTTTGCTAATTTGAAGAATGCAGATTGTAATACAGTGTTGATACGTCCACCAAGACCGATTTCTTTACCGATTTTGATACCATCGATAGTGTAAAGGTTGATGTTGTGTTCAGCGATATATCTCTTAACTTGTCCTGGAAGGTTAGCTTCTAATTCTTCCATGTTCCAGTTAGTGTTTAATAAGAAAGTACCACCATCTTTAAGGTCTTGAACCATGTTGTATTTTCTTACATATGGAGCCATATGACAAGCTACGAAATCAGCTTTGTTGATAAGGTAAGTTGCTTTGATTGGATCTTTACCAAAACGTAAGTGGGAGATTGTTACACCACCAGATTTTTTGGAATCGTAATCAAAGTAAGCTTGAGCGTACATATCAGTGTGGTCACCGATGATTTTGATGGAGTTTTTGTTAGCACCTACAGTACCATCAGCTCCAAGTCCCCAGAATTTACAAGAAACTGTGCTTTCTGGTGTAACGCTTGGCATTTCAACTCTATCTAAAGATAAGAATGTTACATCATCTTTAATACCTAAAGTGAATTTTTCTTTTTCAGTGTTGTTGTATACAGCAACGATATCTCCAGGAACTGTATCTTTAGAAGCTAAACCGTAACGACCAGATAATACTTTCACGTTAGCGAATTTAGTATCTTTAATTGCAGCTAATACATCTAAGAATAATGGTTCACCGATTGCACCTGGTTCTTTAGTTCTATCTAATACGCTGATAGTTTTAACTGTATCAGGAATTGCAGCTAATAAGTGTTCTTGGCTGAATGGACGGTATAATCTAACTTTGATTAAACCAACTTTTTCGCCTTGTTCTAACATGAAATCAAGTGTTTCTTCGATTGTTTCACATACAGAACCCATAGCGATGATAACTTTTTCAGCATCTGGAGCACCATAGTAGTTGAATAATTTATAATCAGTACCGATCTTTTCATTAACTTTGTTCATGTACATTTCAGTTAATTCAGGGATCGCATTGTAGTATTTATTAGAAGCTTCACGAGCTTGGAAGAATACGTCAGCATTTTGTGCAGTACCACGAGTTACTGGGTGTTCTGGATTTAATGCACGACGACGGAAAGCATCAACTGCATCCATGTTACACATATCTTTAAGATCTTCGTAATCCCAGATAGCGATTTTTTGTAATTCGTGAGAAGTACGGAAACCATCGAAGAAGTGAACGAATGGTACACGACCTTCAATTGTAGTTAAGTGAGCAACTGCTCCAAGATCCATTGCTTCTTGTACGTTGTTTGAACATAACATAGCAAAACCAGTTTGACGAGCTGCATAAATATCTTGGTGATCGCCAAAGATAGATAATGCGTGGGATGCTAATGTACGTGCAGATACATCTAATACACATGGTAATAATTCACCAGCGATTTTGTACATGTTTGGAAGCATTAATAATAAACCTTGAGATGCAGTGTAAGTTGTTGTTAAAGCACCTGCTTGTAGGGAACCGTGTACAGCACCTGCAGCACCTGCTTCAGATTGCATTTCAGACATCATTACTGGGTGTCCGAAGATATTTTTTCTTCCTTGAGTTGACCACATATCTGTGTAATCAGCCATTGGTGAAGATGGTGTGATTGGGTAAATTGCTGCTACGTCTGTAAATGCATAAGAAACGTGAGCGGCAGCCATGTTACCATCCATAGTTTTCATTTTTCTTGCCATTTTACTTAATCCTCCTATTAGTATATTATAGAACATCCGACTGTTTTTTTTATTAAATTGTCTAAAATTTAACGTTTTTAGGTACCTAAAACACAATGTTTCTACAATTGTTTATACTATAGGACAAATTTTATCACTTAACCCTAAAAATGTAAAGCATTACTACTCGGAAACGCTATGTTCTTTTTTTAGTACAGTACCAAAATTTTCACATTTTATTGCTTTAATTCCAAAAAAACCTCTTGTTTTTTTGAAACGTTTCTTATATAATAGGATTTGCTGATGGGCTATCGCCAAACGGTAAGGCCCTGGATTCTGATTCCAGTATCTGCAGGTTCGAATCCTGCTAGCCCAGTTATATGCAAATAGAAAAAACCGAAGGAATTTTTCCTTCGGTTTTTTCTATTTGCTAACTTCTAAATAATAAATCTTTGAACTGTAATCCCCACCTTGATTGCATAAGGCCTCTTTCTGAATTACCATCCCTACCTGCATCAATTCATCCCCTCCGTACAATACTGAAGGTTCTTCATCTATCATGTAATCCATTTCCTGGTCTAATCCAGCAAGACGTAAACGAATCCATGCATCATTTGGAACTCCTAACATTCGATAAAATCCCACCAATGCTTCTTTCTTATCTTCCGATACTACCATCCAAGCTGCATCATTCTCCTCAAAAGGACTCTGTAGACGATAAAAATCCCCTGTACGAATAAGGCTCCTATGTTTTTTCGCAAATTCTACCTGCTCTCTTATTATTTTTCGCTCTTGATCCGATAATCCTCCTAAGTCCAATTCATATCCAAACACTCCAAACTGAGCAACGTTTCCTCTTGTTTCTAAAGGTGTCACACGTCCTACCTGTAGATTTGGAACAGCAGAAACATGTGCTCCCATCGTACATAATGGGTATAAATAAGATGTTCCATACTGAATCTTTACCCGTTCCATTGCATCGGTATCATCACTTGTCCAAGTCTGTGGTGCATAATATAGCATACCTGGATCAAATCTGGCTCCTCCACTGGAACATGACTCAAATAAGATATTCGGAAACCGTTTTAGCAATCGCTCATATAGTCCATATACCCCTAGTATATACCTATGCATGACCTTTCCCTGTTCTTGTGGCTTCTTCGTGATTGAATAGCATTCTGTCATATAACGATTCATATCCCATTTCACATAGGAAATCGGTGCTTCCGACAATATCTTCTCCATCATTCCATAAATATAATCGACTACCTCCTTTCTTGTAAAATCCAATATATACTGATTCCTGCTTGGGGAAGGCGTCCTTCCTGGTGCACATAAGATCCAGTCGGGATTGCTTCGGAATAAATCCGAGTCCTTATTTACCATTTCCGGTTCAAACCATAGCCCAAACTGCATGCCAAGCTCCATCACTTTTTCAGCAAGTCCCTTAATTCCACCTGGAAGCTTTGCATTGTTTGTCACATACCAATCTCCCAGTCCGGAAAAATCATCGTCCCTCTTTCCAAACCAGCCATCATCTAGCACAAACATCTCCATTCCTAATGCTTTTCCATTCTTAGCTATTGTCAGTATTTTTTCTTCTGTAAATGCTGCCCCTGTGGCCTCCCAATTATTAATTAAGATTGGACGTTCTCTATCACGCCACAGCCCTCGTACCAGCCTATTACGGTATAGCTTATGATACACTTGACTCATGCCATTTAAGCCTTGTTGTGAATATACTAATATTGCTTCCGGACTTTGAAATGTTTCTCCATTTAGAAGCTGCCATTCAAATCCTTCCGGATGAATACCAATCTGTACTCTTGCCATATGACACGTATCTACTTCCACCTGCTCCATATGATTACCGCTATAGATCAGACTAAATCCATAAACCTCTCCCTGCAGTTCATCTGCCCCAGGTCGTTTCAGCACAAGAAATGGATTTTGCTCTGCACTGCTTATGCCATGCCTGCTGTTAATTCCCTGAGTACCAATTGAGAGTGGACGTACAATTACTTTCCGTTCCCTTGACCATGCACCTGAAAGCTGTACCATATCATAGCCAGCATCCGGGAGATCCACACTTGCACTAAAGACACGCCCTAGACGCAGTATTTTCTCTCCCCTATTACAAAATTTTACGCTTCTTGCAATTGCAGGATAGTCCTTGAATATCGTATATTGCATAATACAATCTAGCTGCAATAAAGAATCCGTCAATGTAATCTCTAATGTTTCCGCCTCTTTTTCACTTTCTACATACACAGCAGGAAGGTCCTTTAGTTTCTCTTTTCCCTTATAAATTCGGTAAGATTGATACTCTAAACATACAATTCGGCTTCCATCCTCCTGATCTACTTCGAATGCCGGTTCCCTATAATCACCGGTTCCGGTACAGGGATACTCCATCCTTGTATACTGAGGGCTGAAGAAATACTCCTTCTCCTTTGTATATACTGCAAGGGAACGATGTCTTCCTTCTAGGAGATAGGTAAAGTCTGATTTATGCCGAATTCGTTTTCCGTAATACAAATTGCCCAATTGCAAATTAGGAAGGACCTGAATAATATAACTGATCATATCATTGTATAAATGAAACTCTTTGGTTGTCTCTGAATATATAATGCCCATTTACAATTTTCCTCCTGACGTTGCAATTCCTTGGATAAACTGTTTCTGGAAAATGATATACAGTAACATCATTGGCCAGATTGCTAATACAGCGGCTGCCATCAGCTGTGGATAGTTTACCGAATAAGCACTTGAAATCTTTGCTAATGCAGAAGATAAAGTTGCTGCTTCAGAATTGGTATTTACAATCATTGGCCACATCAAATCTTTAAATGAAAATAATGCCGTAAAGATTGCAAGTGCCAGCAACCCGGATCTGGTAAGTGGAAGCATGACTTTATAAAAGGTCTGTCCGATATTACATCCATCCAGCCTTGCCGCCTCCTCTAGCTCTTTTGGAAGCCCCATAAAGAACTGCCGTAACAGGAAGGTTCCGAAAGCACTGACAAATCCCGGAAATACCAATGCAAAAATGGTATTTCTTAATCCTAATCGATCTACCATTAAATACTGTGGCACGATGAAAATCTGTACTGGTACCATCATTTGAAATAGTACCAATCCAAATAATAAGTTTCTTCCCGGAAACTCCAGCCTTGCAAACGCATAAGCTGCCATTGCACTGAATAAGACTGCACAAACGACACGCAAGATCATCATTGCAAACGTATTAAAATACAATTTTAAAAAGTCATTTTGTTCGATCACGGTCTTATAGTTTTCCCATTTTAGACTTTTTGGAAAAAATACAAATGGATTCATGGAGGTTGACTCACTTACGGTTTTAAATGAAGTGAGGACCATCCATACGAATGGTAACACCATAAGAATGGCACCTAAGATCAATACAATATGTAATATTATTTTTGCTCTGCTCTTCTTTTTTCTCATTGCTTTTCTCCCTTACATATAATTTACCCATTTTTTCTGTAACTTGGTTTGGATGACTGTAATCACCATAATGATTGCCAGCAATAACATGACAATTGCAGACCCGTAGCCTTTATTCGAGTACTTAAATGAATTATTATAGAATAGATATACCAATGATACGGTAGAGTTATAAGATGGACTGGTTACATCAATCATCATATAAATCACGTCAAATACTTGCATTGCCGTTATGATGCTTGTTACCAATACAAAGAATAAGGTTGGCGATACAAGAGGCAATGTGATATGGAAAAATTGAAATCTTCCGGTTGCACCATCAATATCAGATGCTTCATAATAATCCTTTGGAATTTCTTGCAAACCTGCCAACAGCAATACCATGCTGTATCCCACCGTGCTCCAGATGCCAATTATGGAAATTGCAATCAGTGCTACCTTTGGATTATCAATCCAGTTAACGCTGTCTATCCCAATGCTGTTCAAAAAATGATTTAATAATCCATACTGGTTATTATAAATCCATTTCCAAACCATAGTAACTGCTGCAGGAGCTGCCACCATAGGGATAAAGTAGATGGTTCGATATGCTCCCTTTCCCTTTAGTTTACCGTTTAATGCAACTGCAAGAAGTAATGCAATAATTACGGTAAGCGGAACTACGATGCAGGTATATCCGATCGTATTACGTACTGCGTACCATACCTGCTCATCTCCAAGCATCCTCTTATAATTATCTAAGCCGACAAATACATTTCCTTTTCCAAATGCTCCACTCTTAAAGAAACTTAAATACAGCGTTTGAAAGATTGGTATGATATTAAGTACCACTAAACCTAAGATTGTTGGAAACACCAGTCCCCATCCCCAACACCATTCATTAAATGTCTTTTTTGATACTTTTCTTTTCCCTATATTTTTGCCTTTCATATCTTCACCTCAACAGAACTGCGGCAGCAATCACTGCCGCAGTTAATTTTTTATGCGAAAAGAGTTTTGGTTGAAGCCTTTGACTTTTATTTGATCTTAACCGTGCTCTTTTGCCCTTTGTTTTTCAGTAATTTCTTATAAGCAGTTAATTTCCCCTTTGGCACCTTGATGACTGCCTTTTTATAAATACCGGAAAATGCATTTTTTCCCACGGATTTTAATCCTTTTGTATTAATTTGGATTGACTTCAGACTCTTACAATTCTTAAAGCATTCTTTTCCAATTGTAGTCACGTTCTTGCCAATTACTACTTTTTGAAGCTTGGTGCTATTTTTAAACGCCTTTGTCTCTATTGCTGTTACCTTATATGTAGTACCGTTTACTTTGATCGTATCAGGAATTGCTGCTGATTTAAGTGTATTCTTTACAGGCTTAAGCAGTGTCACTGTCTCTTTTCCTTTTGTCGTCTTCGTTACCTTGTAAATGAATGATCCCTTTGTTACCTTTTCTCCAACTTTTACCTTTTTCACTGTTGGATTTTTTTGTAGACTGCTAATCGCATTGTTCAAAGAAGCAGTTGCTGCATCCACAACCTTCTGCAGATTGCTTTCAGGAGCTGCTTTTACAAGCTCTTCTGCCACTTTTTTTGCTAAATCCATTGTATTTAAAGATGCTTTTGTATAGTTCTTCCTTTTAACTGTATTTGCTTTCTTGATTGCTGCCTGTAATTTTGTCAGTGAAGCTTTCTTTACTTGCACTGGTGCTTTTACTTTCTCCAAGTTAGCTACTGCCTTCACTAAATCTTTTACCATTTGATCAATCTGTGGCTGGCCTTTTTCAGAAATCACCTCTTGTTTTAACTTGCGTGCACGGATTACCAGCTGGTTCAAGGAATTCCAAGATTCCTTCGTGTAATCACTTTCTTTCAGTGCTGAAATCTCATTTAGCATTGTATTAAGAACAGTAAAATCTGCATCCTTAAGTACTGGTGTCTCTACCGCTGGCTTTTCTACTACCGCTGGTGTAATCTCAAACTTATCAAGATTTGGTGTATAGTTGGCACATGTATTTACTCCTCCTACCCCATTTTTTAAGACACGGCTATTATCGTTATAGATTTTAATTGTATTTTCTCCCTTTTGTAATGCCACCTTGATTACCTGTGACTTAAAGGATTCATCACTATAGGTATTACGGAAGAATATATTAAATGGTTCTCCTCCATTGACCGATACTGTGATATAACGATCTACCATCTGCGCATTATATGCATGGGATCCAAATAACTCTTTATTAGACTGATATACCGTTATTGCATACTGGCCTTTTTCCTCTGCTGTATAGCTAAGGATTAATGCATTGGCTGCATTGGCATCTCCAAGCATTTGTTTTACATAAGTCTGATTGGATGCATAGGTATTCGTTCCGGTTGTTACATCCCCTACTGTCTTACAGTCTTCTGCTTGGATGGTTATAGTCTTTGACTGATCTGCAGCCTTTTTAACCGTTAGCTTATCCACTGCCAGACTATTTACTGTTGCATCCAGGTCAACAATATTAATGCCCTTTTCCAAGAATACTGTGGCTGTAACTGTATTCCATGCACCATCGGTAGCCTTTACGGTCTTAGTAGAAATCTTGTTGCTTAATGTCTTTGCTGTATTTCCAAGGTAGAAGTTTAGCTCTGCCTTTTGGTCTGCTGCATATCTTACAGTCAAATCATACAATCCATTTTCCTTTGCATAAGCCGTAAATCGAATACCTCCACCTTGTTCCACAGAAGTATCAAGGCCTGTTACATATCCTGCATCGGAAAATCCACTAATACTTCGGCTTGTTGTTACTGTGGTTGTTGTCTGGCTTCCTAATACATTAAAATCACTCTGTTCTGCTTCATATGTCTTTTCATTCTGATCTGCTTCTTTTTGGGCTTCAGTTCCGATATAAGTAAGATACATGCAGTCTACGGTTGCCTTTCCTTCGCTATTCGTTGCTTCCACTTTTAACTCATGGGCACCTGCAGTCAAATATACATACTCCGTATGCATTCCTGACATATACCAGCTCAATGTATTCTGCAACAGCATATCTGTAACCTTCTTGCTATCTGCATATAGTGTCTGTACTGCATTCTTTGGATTATTCTTGGATAAATCATATGTATCATTTCCAGTTGCTGCTCCATATACCATTTCATATTTGTAATAGCCGTCCTTTGGTACGTCTACTTTGAATGTCACGCTATCTCCAGGAGCATTTAGTCCTTGTGCCTGTCCACTTCCAGAGCAAGCATAACTTCCATTCTTTCCTGCCTTAACTGCACTGCCTGAAAGGACAGCATCCTCTCCTTCATAAGTCTGGCGCCATGCTCCTTCTGTAATGACTCCTACTTTGGCATCATCATCTGCTTGGGCAATTGTAATATTATAAGCAGATGCTGCATCCATCTGATCAATTGTAAGGATTACATTTCCGTCTTGATCCACATTACAGATTTCCTCTTTTAGCAGCTGCGTGCCATCTACTGCACCATTAATGCCTGTCCAGCTTGTGCTTTCTAATTTCACTTTAACTTTACTTCCAAAGCATTTTGTCTTATTTACATTTTTCAATGTCAATGTAACTTGATCACCTTTTCCACCAAGGATTACATTGGCTGACTTCTTATTCTCATCCAACGATGCCACGCCATAGAACTCAGACTTTGCTGCTCCGCTGGTTTGTAGTTTTAGTGTATTCCCTGACATTTCTGCATACCATTTATATAACCACCACGCACCGTTTGGCTCATTGGTATCTGCTGCAAGATCACTTAGGTTATTAGAGATATGCCAGTATGCAAGACATGCGGTTACTTTCTCATCTTCAAACAAACCAAGCCAGCTTGCTAATTCACCTGGAACACCAAGCTCTGTAAAATTAGCATACTCATTGATTACGATTTCCTTCTTCTCTGTCGTCTTTCCCGTATCAAGCCAATACTCTTTTTCATAGCCACGGAACTCTTTTACGTTGTTAGGAAATGCTGCATATAAGCTGTCATTTAATACATGCCATGTAATCTGGTCTGGAATACAGTCATTATCAGCACAGAACTGTACAAATTCCTTCATATGGTCACTATGGAAACAACACATATTGGAACCGGCAATCAATGCATCTGGGTCGACGGACTTGATTGCATCATATGCTTGCTTCCAAGCTTGTAAAAATGCTTTGGAGTCTCCACTCCAAATCTCGGTATACCAGTTTCCATCTGCTTCATTAAATGGTACATATACCGCATGCTTGCTATAGCCTGCATCTTTTACTTGCTTTACCATGACTTTCAATTTCTCTAAATATTCCGGAATGCTTTCAAACTCATATGGCCAGTTTGCATAAATATCTGGGCATGCAATCTGAATAAACTCTCCGCCTGATTCTAAGAATGTATCTGCGATTTCTAAGAAATCACCGCTTGGATGCTGAAGTCCATTTGCTGGCTTCTGCTCACACCCCTCTGGTTTAAGTGCCGTAAGCAAGTTCGTGCTTGGAACATTGCTATCGCCAATTCCATATAAGAAACCTGTTGCACCGTGTTTCACTGCTCCGGTCTCTTCTGCCATATCTACGGTCATGGTGACTTCCTCTTTCTTATTTACAATATCTCCATAACTCTTAAAGAGCGTAGTCACCTGACTATCATCTAATGCAGAGTCATAAAAATTAACATCATCGATTTTTCCTGCAAAATCACTATCTGAAGTATATTGCGACTTTCCAATTGCTGCGTATTTCATACTGCTTAAATATCCCTCCTCAAATAACGAAGGAAGAACTTCGTTAATTGCTTTTGTATTGTCTTGTGCATCCTTATAACTGATCTTTTCTCCGTTAAAATATACTGTATATTCTTTTGGACTTATAGATACTACAACATGCTGCCATGCGCCCTTTTTTAAATGTTCGTCGTACTTAAGCTTTGAACAGGTAGAAGTACTTTGATCTGCCTCACCTACATAAAGCGTCATATCGTAGACGTCTCCTCCGGTTGCCAGTCCAAAATCCGGTGTTGACCACCAATGACTTCCTGAATAGGAAGTTCCTAATGGTGAATTGGACGCATCAAAATATTTACTATAAGATGCTGCCGTTGAATCCGGCTTTACCCACATGGAAATGGTAAATCCATCATTTCCAAGCTTTGAGAACAAGTCCTCTGGCAAAGCCATTGAACCTGCTCCTGCGCTTCCTCCTGGAAGATTTAATACGTTTCCTTTAATTCCGTCATTTTCTATGGCTGCCTTTCCTTCCAGAGTGGCACCATTTAAATCATTGCTCTCAAAATTCCAGCTATAAACAGGGGTGATCTCTGCTTCTTTCTCTTTGGTTTCTGTTGCATATACAGGCATTCCACTAATCAGCATACTTGCTGATAATATTGCTGCCAGTCCGCGCCGGCATATCGTCTTATAATACATGGCTCTTCTTCCCCCTATTCAATTGGCTTACTCTTCTGAGATTGCTTTATTCATCATGTCGGCTACTTTTTTACATGCTGCTGCCGTATCCTCTTTTCCGGCATATGCATTCTTTAATAACTCATAGGCCTTGTCTTCCCAAACACTTGTCTGATTAGAGTAAGGGCGGATCTTTGCATAGCTAACCATGTCGATATAACATTTTGTATTAAACATCTTATATGCATCTGCAAATTTATCTGCAGTTCCATTGTAAGCGGAAATTGCAATTCCTAACTCTGCCTGACGTTCCTGTCCTTCTTTACTGCTTAAATATTCTACCCATTTCCAAGCTTCATCTGGATGTTTTGTTTTTGCAGAAATTGCATTGCCAAGTCCATTAAAGATTGTTGCTTTTCCACCGTCATTAGACATTGGAATTACAGCACAGTCAAAATTCTTCTTCATAAAGTCAGATTCTGCAAATCCAGAAAGGTTCCAAGAGCCAAAGAATCCCATTGCACATAATCCATTTTGAATTGCTTCTGCACGTGCCTGGTCGTCATAAATCTCAGGTGATAATCCTTCTTTTACAAAACTAAAGTACTCCTCAATTCCTTGAATTGTCTTTTCCTGATCATATCCTGACTTTCTGTCATCGGTAATAATTGTTCCGCCATTTTGATATACCATGTTGTAATATCCCTCTTGGTTATGTAAGCCTGCACAGAAACCATATTGGGACTTATCTTTCTTCGTCAGCTTTTTGGCTGCCTCTTTTAAGTCCTTCCAAGTCCATGTATCATTTGGATAGGCAATTCCGGCTTCATCAAATAATGTCTTGTTATACCAAAGTGCAATTGTGTCATAGTCCTTTGGAATTGCATACTGTTTTTCATTTACCTTATAGATATCGTCAAGTCCTTGAGGATAATTTGATAAATCTACCTCTTTGCTGGAAGAAATATAGTTTGTTAGATCTAATAATTGGTCATTGGATCCATAGTAATAAATATTATTTGAATGCATCCAGAAGGTATCTGGAAGTGATCCCCCTGTTGCTGCAGCCTCTAACCCAGTCCAATAGTCATCCCATCCATTTACTTGGATGTCAATTTTTATATTCGGATTTTTCTGAGTAAACTCATCTGCAATTTTTTTAATTAAAGTTGCCTGGTTTGAATCCCAACATGCATAAGAAATAGTAACTGGTTCCCCACTTGCTTGTGTTTCCTTCGTCTCAGTGGTTGTTTCTTTTTCCGACTTCCCACACCCTGCAAGCGTAGACATTAACATTACTCCACAAAGCGCCATACTGATTAACTTTCTTCTCATAACTCTTCTCCTCCTAAAAGAAATATTTTCTTGATATAGTTATTTAATCATATCGCAATGTGGTTTCAAATGTCTCGTTTAGGCTTGTATATGTCAAATCGTGACTTACTTGCCTATTTACGACATATTAATTATATATTATACTGTATTTAGCACTTTTTTCCATTTAATATTTTTATAAAGATAAGGAGGAAACTTTATGATAACTCTAAGAACTTATGATGAATGCTACTTTGTAAATTATGATCAATTTACGGATTTACAACTTTATGAAATTGGAAGACAAGCATGTCCCCCTTCCTACTCCTATGGCCCTACCATACGTAATCATTATATTTTCCACTATTTGTTCAGCGGTAAGGGAAGCCTTTATCTAAACGGACATCATTACACAATCTCCGCACATCAGGGGTTTCTCATCTCCCCTAATTCCCTTGCCTACTATGAAGCAGACCGAATAAATCCATGGCACTACGCTTGGCTTCATCTAGATGGACCAAAAGCAACAGAGTTCTTTCAAATGGCTGGACTCTCTATTGACCAGCCAATCTTTATGCCTACTCAATACCCAAATTCTATTGATAACATTATGACCAACCTTCTCCTTAACAATGAACGCGAATTATATTGTATTGGAAATGTCTATGAACTGTTTGACTGTATTACTGAACTATCTACTACCAAGTTTCCCAAACGTGTAAATCCTCAGTTGGCATACATCAAACGGATTATTGATTTTATCTGTATCAAGTATAGCGAACCAATTCATATGGATGATATTGCCCATGCTTGTGGTCTGGAGCGAAGTTATATGACCAGGCTTTTCAAAGATGCCACTGGCAGGACCCCTCAGGAATACCTTATGACATACCGCATGAAAGAAGCATGTAAGATGCTGCAGCAAGATAACATCTCCATCCAGAATATTTCCTATTCTGTAGGCTATGGTGATTCCTTTACGTTTTCCAAAGCCTTTAAACGCCATATTGGCTGTTCTCCAAGCCAGTACCGACTTACGGAACATAAAAAAAAGCCTTAGGAGAAAGACATCCTAAGGCTCATAGCTATAACATAATGTTTTTTTTCTCTTTCGTAAAACCATCCGTTTTATTTAAGCAATATCAATATACTTCTTATCTTCAATTTGTGGTGTACTTTCTTTCTTTGGATAAGTTACTTTCAAAATACCATTTTCAAAGCCTGCTTTTACATCCTCTTCTTTTACATGGTCGCCAACATAAAAGCTTCTACTGCATTCACCGGTGAAACGTTCACGTCTTAAGTATTCTCCATCGTCGTTCTTTTCTTCATTTTCACCTTTCTTGCTGGCTGTAATGGTCATATAGCCGTTACGAAGTTCTGCATGGATATCTTCTTTATTGTATCCTGGAAGTTCAATCTCTAATTGATATGAGTCGCCTAAGTCCTGAACATCGGTACTCATCATCGTATTAAGACTTGCTACGTTACTAAATACAGGTTCCATTGTTGGGAACGAGAACATATCATCAAAAAAGTCATCTACAAAACTATCATGGAATAAACTAGGCATTAACATATAAATTCCTCCTTTAAATAACTTGGCTTAATATTCTAAAACAGAAGACTGCATTTTATTTCTTCTGTTGTTCGCATTAATTAACATTCATTTTCTTGATTAAGCAATTTTAATCTGCGTTACATTTTTTTTCGCTTCTTTATTCTCTTTTGGAATCTCTAGTTTTAAAACGCCCCACTTATAGCTTGCTTTAATATCTTCCTGCTTAATACTATGCCCAATATAAAAGCTTCTCTGATACTGCCCGCTATAACGTTCTTTACGAATGTAATTTTTCTTATTCCTCTCTGTTTCTTTTTCCTGCGATGCGGTGATTATTAAGTTACCATTATCAACATGTGCCTTTATGTCTTCTTTCTTAAACCCTGGAAGGTTTACTTCAAGAACATACATGTTATCTTTTTCCCTTACGTCACTTTTCATAGGATAATTCTTTCTTGCAATGATCATATCAATTCCTCCTATCATGGTGTTTACTCGTTCTGGGTAGCACATCAAGTTTAATTTTATATGCAAAGGCTTTTTTATTTCTTCTCTTTTATCTACCTTTGTTATACTTGTAATATAACACCTATTATTAGCACTGTCAATGTGTGAGTGCTAACTTTTTTTAATGTTTTTTACATTTTTTCACTTTAAGTATTTTTTGAAACTATTTTTATGTATCTCCTTACTGTTGGAATACAAAAAACCTGCTTGTGGTATCCTATTTTCACAGGAAGGAGTTCTTATGAAAAGCTTTATTATCAATTTGCTTCGTATCTCTATCTATTTCTTTTATGGGGTAGGCTTCCTCTCCCTCTTCGTTTTCCTATTTCGTCCCACTAATGGCATTGGAATGTTAGAAAGCATACAGCCAATCTCCATTAGCGGACTAGTATCCATTGATCATGGACCCGAGGAAGCAATCCAGAATACTACATGGAATGATGGAATACGTCATTCCCTTATTGTCCGTGGCTATTTTAATAAAGATATCAGAGATGGAAATTCTTTAATCATATGGCCAAGAAACTTGCGAGTAAAAATATATGTAAATGGAATAGAAAGACTCTCTGCTGGGCAAAGAGAAAGCTTTCCCGATTATATTGAATATGCCGGAAACTCATTTCAGATTTTTTATATTGGAGATGTTGCTACTACCGACCTAATTCAAATCGAGGTGGAAAAGGCATATGACTCCTGCAGGATAAATGTAATTAATAGTTTTTTCAATAATATGTATGTTGGAAGGGAAGGTGCTGTCTACCAATCGATTATGAGGCATGAGTTAATTCATCCTCTCATTGGGCTTACTCTGACCTTTGTAGGTATACTTATTGTGCTTTCTACTCTATCGCAGGCATTTAACAAATTCCTGTATATGGAAAAGCTCAACTACCTTGGGCTGTTCTGCATCTCCGGTGGAATTTGTTATATCTATGACTCCTGCTATGAATATATCGATTTATTGTTTCCTTATGTACTATTTAATACAATTCTTGATTTATGCTGTATCCCTTTACTCCTATTCTCTTATCTTATGATTGTGATTAATACACTTGAAAATCATAAGACAAAGCGTTTTGTATCCTGGATTACAAGTATCTATGTACTAATAACAGTAACGGCATTCCTTTTTCAGATGACTGGAATTCAAGATCTTCATATTATGCAAGACCTTTACCTAATCGTTGGTGAAATCATAGTTCTGCTAAGTTTTACTGCACTTATTTACGAACTAATCTATCTAAAAAATAAACAGCTTAGGAAAACCTTTATTGCTACTCTTCCACTGATTGTCAGCCTGTCCTTAAAAGCCGTTAATGTACTGTTAGAACACGGTATTGAGCGACGTTATATACGTATGGGTATCCTTATTTCCTGTGTGATGCTTATTCATAGCACACTTAACTATTTAAAGAAAACCGGAGAGTTGATCGAACGAGAAAAGCAGATGAAACTAGAAATCCAAAATGCACAAATCAGAATTATGTTAAGTCAGATACAGCCTCATTTTTTATATAATGCCCTGAATACCTTACAGCATATTTGTAAAACAAACGGAGTACTTGCCGCCGAGGCAATCGAGCATTTTTCTCGGTATTTGAGAGGTAATATGGATTCTCTTACTACCAATCGCCCAATTCCCTTTACATGGGAACTCGAGCATGTAAAACATTATATTTATATTGAACAGCTACGCTTTGGAGACCGCGTACGTATTGAGTATGATTTAGAGACCACTGACTTCTATATTCCTACTCTCACTCTCCAGCCCATTGTTGAAAATGCGATCCGTCATGGTATTACTAAACAGGCAGAAGGTGGCACTGTAACGATTTTAACAAGAAAAAAGGAAGACGAAATCCTAATTAAAGTATGTGATAATGGTGTTGGACTTTCTCCTGAACAACCGGAGGGCAAAGAAAGAAGCCACATCGGCATAGATAATGTGAAAAAGAGACTGATGCTGCAGTGCAATGGAACCATTGAAATTCTAAGTACGCATGGAACCGGTACCGAGGTAATCATTCATTTAAAAGGAGCTGATCTGGAACACCATGAGAGTGATAGTCGTAGATGATGAAATTATATCTTTAGAAAAAATAAAAGAACAGTTAGAAAGCTTTGAATTTATTGAAGAGGTGGCGGCATTTGATAATCCTTTCCATGCCCTTGCTGCTCTAAAAGACACTGTCTTTGATGTGGCAATCCTAGATATTGAAATGTTCGGTATGAATGGAATTGAGTTAGCGAAACAATGTAAATATCTCTGTCCAACCATTCACATTCTCTTCTTAACCGGCTACTCCGATTATGCTATTCAGGCCTTTAAAGTTCGTGCCAATGGGTATCTGTTAAAGCCTGCCTCTGATGAAGAGATTAAGGAAGAGCTGCTACACATCGTGTCGCTAAGAAATCCAAGGGCACCTGCAAAAATTCAAATACAGACCTTTGGAAACTTTGAAGTCTTTGTAAATGGAAGGCCAATTGAATTTGAACGAAACAAGGCAAAAGAGCTGCTTGCTTATCTTGTCAGTCGAAAAGGCGCTTATGTAAATGGAGATGAGCTGCTTGGCATACTCTATGAAGACAAGCCAGTTACTACTTCAACCAAAAGCCAGCTTCGAAGCATTATCTCCACCCTGTTAAAATCCCTTAAGGCAGTAGGCGCAGAAGGACTTGTTTTAAAACGAAGAAACCAGCTAGCCATTAACACGAGTCTTTGTACATGTGACTATTATGAATTTCTGCAAGGTAATGTAGACGTGGTAAATTCCTTTATGGGCGAATTCATGAGTAACTATACGTGGGCTGAATTTATTACCGGATACTTGGAAAATACATGTACTGATAGAAAATAGTTGTACTTAAATAATAGGCTCCAATTACACTTTTGGTGCAGTTTTGTTGCAGTTTTGTTACACTCTCTACTATATACTAAGCACATAGGATCAATGAACCGATCATTGTTCCTAATACACACTTTATTCCACAAAAGATAAACACGATAATTTCTATCCACTATGAAGCTGCCAACTTCGTAGACAAGACACATCCTAATTAGATGTATAAACTACAACTTCTTTTTGATCCACCTATATCGCCACTGGTGGATTAGAAAAGAAGTACATATAAAAAGAAACCATCAGACTGTATTTCCCTAGTCTGACAGTTCCTTTTTTAATATCGTCCTATCCTAATTTTAAAGCTTCTATGATTTCTCGCTTATATTGTAAGAATTCTTCGGTTAACAAGAACTCTTCCGATCTAGGACGTGGCTTTTCTATCTGTATCTCTTTGGTGATCTGTCCGGGCTTTCCTGTCATTAGATAAATTCGGTCACTTAAAAGGATTGCCTCATCGATATCATGAGTAATGAACAGTGTCGAAAGCTTAATCTGATCCATAATTCCAAGATACCATTGATGCATTGACCGCTTCGTAATGGTATCCAATGCACTAAATGGCTCATCGAGCAATGCCACCTGGCTAGAGAACATATAGGTGCGAAGAAGCGCTGCTCGCTGTCGCATTCCGCCTGACAGCTTTGCCGGATATTTCTTCTCTGTTCCTTCCAAGCCAAATGTTTCAAAGTATGGTGCTACGTATTCTCTTGCTTCCTTTTTCTTCATTCCTTTTAAGATCAATGGCATCGACACATTGTCTTCAATCGTCTTAAATGGAAACAGCAAATCCTTTTGTAACATATAACTGATATGCCCGGATTCTCCTGTGATATTCTTGCCATCCAATAAAATCTCACCTTGGTCTGGTGGCAATAGGCCGCTGATCACATTAAACAATGTAGTCTTTCCGGCACCACTGACTCCAAGAAGACAAACTAGCTCATTTTCCTTTAGTTCTACTGAGATATCTTTAATGATTTCCTTCCCCTCGAACATTTTTGTAATCTCTTTTGTTCTTAACATTGCCATGGCTCTACCTCAAGTATTTCCTGCCTATTTGGATAAGTACTCATTTGTAAATCCTGTATTCTCTGGGATCTTATTTTCCACTAATCCATTGTCATTTAACCAGTTATAGAATGCGTTCCATCTCTTTTCATCAATATGTCCCCACTCTTTCACTTCCGCCATATACTGATCTTTCATATAGTTCTGGCTTGCCACTACCAAATCCTTATCTAGTTCCGGTGCTGCTTTTAGAAGAATTTCTGCTGCCTCTTCCGGCTGATCGATGGCATATTTATATCCTTTTTCAACTGCTTGCAAAAATGCCTTTGCCTCATTGGAATGTTCTTTTAGATAGGTATCATTTCCAATTAAGACAGGAGTGTAGTAGTCGAATACTGGGTTGATGTCTTTAAATGCAAAATAATCAATTGGAAGGTTTGCTTTCTCACATGCAACGCCTGCCCATCCATAATAAATCCAAATAGCATCTACTGATTTTGTCTTTAATGCACTTACTTCATCCGTCACTGTACTTGGAATACGTTTTAACTTACTATAATCACCGCCATCTGCTTCCATAACGTTCTTAATCATGGCAAGCTCAATTGGTCCGTCCCAGGTAGCGTATTGTTTGCCTTCCATACCTTTGGGTGAATTCATGCCTTCTCCCTTACGGCTTACAATGCCAGATGTATTATGCTGTAACAAAGTAGCTACTGTGGTAATTGGAAGAGGCTCCTTACTTCCATAAGTGGCTGCTAACGTATCTTGAAATGAAATTCCAAATTGGGCTTTTCCTGATGCCACTAACTGCTCTGCTCCGCCTTCCGGTGGCTGTACTAGCTCTACCTCTAATCCTGCTTCTTTAAAATACCCCTTGTCCTGTGCTACATAAAGACCTGTATGATTTGTATTTGGAGTCCAGTCTAAAACAACGGTAACCTTTTTTAAGTCTTTCTCTGCCTGGTCCGTTGCTGCCATCTGGTCTGTGGCTTTGTCTCCACAAGCAGCCAAACTTCCCATAAGCATTGCACTAATACCGAGTGCAGCACTAATTTTATTTAACTTTCTCATAACATCCTCCATTGGTTTATTTTCGTTCCCAAGGCATACATTTTATGCGGAGTAGTTTTACAACTCCCATAAGCAGTATGCTTAGTACAGAGATCAAAATAATCACTGCAAACATCTTATCATAAGCAAATGATTTCTTTACTCTTGTCATATAGACGCCAAGACCTTCAAATCCACCCAGCCATTCAGAAATTACTGCTCCTACAATAGAGTATGCCACGGAAATCTTCAAACTTGAAAAGAAGGAACCGAGTGAACTCTTGAATTTTAACTGTGTGAAGACTTGAACCTTTGTCGCCCCCATGGATTTCATAAGTTGGATTGCATCCTGATCCGTACTCTTTAATCCGTCTAATACTCCAATCGTAATTGGGAAAAAGGTTGCAATTACAATTAGTACAATCTTCGGTGTCATCTCATACCCCAGCCATAATACAAGCAGAGGTGCAATTGCCACGGTCGGTATGGTCTGTGTAATTACAAGAACCGGATAGACAGCCCTATTAATAATTTCATAGCTGTCCATCAGTACAGCCGTTACAAATCCAATGACTACACCAAATGCCAAGCCCACCATTGCTTCGATCAAGGTAACCCTTGCATGCTGCATTAAGATAAAAAATTCACTGACAAATGCCTGCCCTACTCGGATTGGAGATGGCAGCATAAAGGATGGCACTACCTTTAAAGTACAAAGCATCTGCCAAATAATCAGAATTGCAACAACTGCAATTAAGTAGCTTGCCTTATCTGTGATGTTTCGTAACTTTCTTTTCAATTGTAAGCACTTCTCCTTCAGGCTTATATGTAACTTTTATGTATGCTGCTACGCTTGGTGCACCTGCACGAATTGCAATATGCTGACACTCTTTTACGATATCCATTAATTCATCGTAATCGCCTTCGATTGCTGTTTCAAATGGTCCTACATAATAATTAAGTCCAGTGCTTTTGATATACGCAATGACTTCATCTACGATACGGATTAAATCCTCATCATTCTTTGCTTCTGGCAATGTTTGAATTGCTACGCTTGCTTCCATATTTACTACTTCCTTTCTGTTATTGCACCAAATGTCTCTTATTTATGGCTTTCTGCCTGGCATCTGGGCGCTGCTTTGCTTTCTCATTTTTGAAAGCGTTGTCTTAATCGCTAGGAACTGCTGTGAAGTTTTCTAGCAACTAAAAATATCCTTCTACGAAAACCGCAAGAAGGATAAAAGTAATCTCTTATTTCTATCACATCCCTACGCTGGCATTACCCAGATCAGGTCATAAGGTCAAAGACGCCTAAAACGTCTTACTCTCAGCCATATTTTTCCTGGCTCCCTTGTGTTCTTACACATTATAGTGTAATTGATTTTAAAATGTCAAGAAAAAGAGCTTAAACTCTTACTTGCAGACAAGCATAAGCTTAAGCTCCTTTGTTATTTATATAATGCAAACTTATAATCACCGGTAATAAAATCAATTCCCTGATATAAGACACGTTTTGCCGTAGTATAGCTGTTTACGGTCCATGCACCTACTTTGACGTTCTTTTGATGTGCATAGTCACATAAATCCTGTGTTACATCTGCATAGGAAACATTAAGATCCATATTATTGGCTGCTGCCCAGTCAATATTTCCTTTTGTCAGATAGCAAAGCCAAGAAAGTGTTATGTTCTTGTCTACCTGACGAAACTTCAGCATGGTTGCTTTAGATCCTGTAATAATTGCAGTATCTTCTAATCCATATTCCTTTAGCTTTTGAACAAACTTAGAATAGCTAGTAACGCTCTTGATATGAAGTACCGGCGTCATGCCATTCTCTTTACAAAGCGCTAAATACTCCTCTAATCTAGGGATATGAAGGTTCTTATATTGACTGATATTAGTCCCCTTATTCATAGTTGCACTAAGGACCTGTTGTAAACTCAGTCTGCTTACCAGACCTGCTCCATTTGTTCTAGACTTAATATCCGAATCATGAATTAAGACAAACTCTCCATCCTTCGTTTCTTGTACATCTGTTTCAATTCCCATAAATGCATTGCTGTCTACTGCCTTCTGAAATGCCGGCATGGAATTGGACGGAGCCTCATAGATTAGTCCCATATGTGCAACGCTCTGGCTGCTCTTTACACGCAGACTGCTATAACTCTTTACCGTGCATTTGATCGAAGTAGACACTGTATCGGTATCCTTTGCTTTGACTGTAACAGTAGCTGTTCCGTTTCCTACTGCAGTAATCACGCCGCTTTGTGAAACCTTTACTACCTTGGTATTGCTTGAACTATAAGACAAACTTCTACCTTGATATTTTGCCGGTGTAACTACTGGCTTTAATGTATAGGTTTCTCCTACAATCAGCCTTCTTGTCGTATAAGTTGGCAATGTAAGCTTCTTAATTACCTTGCTTGCCTCTTTTACCGTTACGGTAATATTTCTTACAACATTACTTCCGTCTTTGGCTTTTATACGGATCTTTACCGTACCTGCCTTTTTGGCTGTAATCTTACCCGTACTGGATACCGTTGCAACCTTTGTATTGTAAGAATAATAACTTACCTTCTTATTCGCTGCATTTGTCGGTGTCACTGATACCTTAAGCTGATAGCTCTTTCCTGTTGCCAAGGTAAGCTTATTGCTTGTTACATTAGTCACCTTGATCGCGGTTACCTTCTTAGCCGCTGCTTCTGCCTGCATCATAGGAAATGCTGTGCAAAGCAGTAATAGAACTGCAAATAGTCCCCCAACTATTCTTACACTCTTCTTTTTCATTCTTTTATACTCCCACTCTTTTGTTGATTGCCCTTTGATTATTAAAAAGAACAATGTCTAAAGTGTGGCAGCCCGATGTTTCTTGCATTGGTAATTTGATGAAACTAGTACTCTGCTAATAACCTGCCTGCGGTCCTATATAAGAGATCCTCTTTCTCTTCTTTGGATAACGGCAGCCCTTTTATCCATGCAATCGTCTCCTTTGCACTAGACCAAGGGGAGTCGGTTCCAAATACCATATGATCTGCTCCATGTTTATGTACAATCTCTAAAAATAACGCATCTGGAATTCTTCCCATTGTAAAACTGATATCCAGATATACTTTCTTTCCTGCTACGGTATCTAATACTTCTTCCCAACAGTCACATCCACCGGTGTGTGCCAAAATCAGTTTGTTATCCACATTGTCCCCAAGCTGAAGTTCCTCGTATAAATGATTAATCTCTTTCGGACTGCAATGAACAGGTGAAGGAAGCCCCACATCCACACCTGCATGAGTGGATACAATGAGCCCCATATTAAGTGCATCTTTTACAATCTCAATATAGGATGGATCATCAAAAAATGTCTTTTGGTAATCCGGATGAAGCTTAATTCCCTTTAGCCCCAGCTCCTTAATTTGTAATAGCTTCTTTTTCTTATGATCATTTAGGGGATGTATTCCCCCAAATGATATAATTCCTGGCTCTTTACTTAATTGGGCTGCCACCTTATTTACAGTCTCAAACTGTTCCGGCTTTGTAACGACAGGCAGAATTACGCTAAGCGTTACTCCGCTTTTCTTCATACACTCTTTTAACCCCTTAAGAGTTCCGTCTGAAAATGCAGGAATCTCTGCAATCTCCTGCAATGCCTTCACTGTCCTTCCAGCCATCTTGTCTGGCCAAATATGCGTGTGCATATCGATTACGCCACTCTTTCCTTCTCCCATAAGTTTCTCTCCCTTTTTTCTTTATTTATTACAAATAAATCCGTGCTCCAAGGTGATGACACATAGATAACGCTCATCATATGCACTGGCAAGATTTTTAATCTGCTGCTGTATCCTCTTCTCCTGCTCCTCAGAATACTGATGTGGCACTAACAAATCAAAAATCAGATTTATCCTTTCATCTTCATTGGCAAATCTAAAGTCATGGATGCTTGCCTCATCATCTAACTCTTTTACGATCTTGGAAATAATTCTTCTTGCTTTTACAACTTCTTCATCATTTACCTCGACCGGATCCATATGGATGACCAAAAAGATGTTTTCATCACGCAAGACCTCACGCTCCACATGGTCAATCAGCTCATGGGCCTCTTCAAAGGACATATCGTTTGGCACCTCTGCATGAATGGTGGCCATGGTGTGACTTGGGCCATACGAATGCACAATTAGGTCATGGCTTCCAATAATCCCTTCATATCCTTCTACCTTCTTCGTAATCAGATCATATGTTTCCTTAGAAACTGCTTCACCAAGCAATGGTTCCAGCGTATCTTTTGCAATATTAAACCCTGCAATCAGTACAAATACAGAAACTACGATACCCATATATCCATCAATATTGATACCGGAATATCTACTGATCAAAAGTGATGCAACCGTAGCGGAAGTTACTAACACATCCCCAAATGCATCTGCTGAAGTGGCCTTCATCACAGTAGAATTAATTCGTTTCCCCAAGGTACGGTTAAAAATGCCTAGCCAGACCTTGATTAAAATAGAAATTACCAAAATTCCAACTAACGTATAATTAAATGCCACCTCTTGTGGATGGAGGATTTTATCAATGGCGCTTTTAAAGCAGGTAAATCCCACCTGCAATACTAAGAATGCTACTACCAGAGCTGAAATATATTCATAACGGCCATGCCCAAACGGATGCTCCTTATCTGCAGGGCGACTTGCCATCTTGACACCTATAAAGCTAATAATGCTGGAAGCTGCATCCGATAAGTTGTTAAATGCATCTGCAGTAACGGAGATACTTCCAATAATCGTTCCAATAATCAATTTTGTGATTGATAAAATCACATTACACACGATGCCAACAATACTAGCAAGTACTCCATAGGAAGTTCTAACCTTGCTATCACTCGTCATCTCGTAATTCTTAACAAATTTTTTTACTAACAACGACGTCATAATCCCTTATTCCTTTTCTTTACATTAATATTAGTAGTATAACATATTTCATATTGTTAATTCCAATGAAAAACACTTGTCTTCATGTCTATTTCATTTTTCTACTGTATAACTTTTTGTATCTGGTCAATTCTCTAATTATCACTGTTTTTTGACTTCTGAAATAAAACTTAATATTTTCTTACGTTTCGTTCAAACTCCTATGTTTCAGAAATTATCTAGTGTAAAATGCATGTAGAGATTACAAAGCTATGTATACACATGGAGGAATAGTAATGCATAATATAAACATGTTATCAAGAGCGGATAGTGTAAAAGGACAGGGTGTTGGCTCTGCTTATTTAGAGCAAGTCGCATTAGTCAAAGAAGACCTATCCAAAGAATATAAAGTATCCATTAACAGCCTGTCGATGAAAGAGATTACCCATTATCACAGCATAAACCCTGAATTCTTCTTAAGCATACCATTTGCAAAGAAAAAGGGTGTTGCCGTTGGATATGTACATTTCATTCCAGAAACTTTAGAAGACAGCATTCACTTACCAAAGATCTTAAAGATCCCATTTTATTGGTATGTGATGAAATTCTATAAATCTATGGATCTTTTAGTAACGGTAAATCCTTGGTTTATCGAAAAGCTTGCAGAGTATGGAATTAATCCTAAGAAAGTAACCTATATTCCAAACTATGTTTCGGATAAGCAATTTCATCCCCTTGCTCCTTCAAAAGTAAAAGGACTTCGTAAAAAATATGGTCTTGATCCAGAAAAATTTACTGTCCTTGGCGTCGGACAACTACAAATCCGTAAAGGAATTCTTGACTTTATTGAAATTGCCAAACAAATGCCCAAACTTCAATTTGTCTGGGCTGGTGGCTTCTCCTTCGGACCAATCACCGATGGCTATGAAGAAATTAAGAAAATTAAAGAAAATCCACCTGCCAATGTAACATTCCTTGGAATTATCGATCGTGAGAATATGAATGAAGTTTATAATCTATGCGATGTAATGTTCTTACCATCATATAATGAATTATTCCCAATGACCGTATTAGAATCTATGAACTGTAACAAACCAATGTTACTTCGAGATTTAGATTTATATGAAAACATATTATTTGATTTTTACTTAAAAGGAAATTCCAACGAAGAATTTATTCACATCCTCAACTCCCTTTCCACGGACCCTGCCTACAAAGAAAAGGCATCTCTTATGTCCCAAAAAGGAAAGGCATTCTATAGTCGTGAACATGTTGCCCGCATGTGGGATAAATTCTACAAACGTGCTCTTCGTTATAAGAAGTGGAAAGAAACGAAAACTAGCTAAAAGGAGGGTCTCTATGAAATCGAATAAATGGAACCTTGTATTTATCACTTGCGCTTCACTTTTAGTCGTCGGCATCATCGTTTTGACCAATGATGTAAAGCAATTGTTCCAGATCATTCTTGGAACAGAAAAGCTTTGGCTGATGCTAGCCATCCTTTGTATGATTGGCTACTGTTTATTAGAAAGTGGCGTCCTATATTTCACTGCAAACTGCATTAAACGAAAACTATCTTTTGTAAATGCATTTCGCACTACTATGGTCGGCCAGTTATTTAATAACATTACTCCATTTGCAAGCGGCGGACAGCCAATGCAATTATACTATTTAACGAAATCCTCGTTCCAATTAGGAGAGGCTTCCAGTATCCTTCTTATGAAGTTTATTGTTTACCAAAGTGCCTTGATTGTATACTCAACAGTCTTAATCTTTATACGATACAGCTTCTTTTCTAAACAAGTAAGCAAACTTGGATACTTTATTGGAGCCGGCTTTACCGTAAATCTGCTTGTAGTAATTGGATTATTTCTAATCGGATTTTTACCTGGTTCGGCTACCAAGCTTACAAAAGCAATCGTTGCATTATTAGCAAAAATTCGTATCATTAAAGATAAAGAGAAAACTACGGCTCATGCTATTTCCAATATCGAAGGCTTCCACAATGGATTTAGACAGTTAATGCTTCAAAAATCAGTGTTATTTAAGTCCATTATCATTACGATTGCGCAGCTTACATGCATCTTCATCATTCCATTCTGCATCTGTATGGCACTTGGAATTGAAGTAAGCTCCATTATTTCCGTAGTGGCAGCAAGCTCCTTCGTTATGATGATTTCTGCATTTATCCCACTTCCAGGTGCTTCCGGTGGTGCAGAAGGAAGTTTCTATCTATTATTCGGTATCTTTATTATAAAGCCAGGCTTAACTGCAGTAGCGTTGCTTCTTTGGAGATTTATCACCTACTATCTCCCAATTATCGTAGGGATTTTCTTCTGCAGATTAAGAAAGACAAATGCAGCTTAAGGCAATAACTTTTTACACTCGTCTGCATAGAATATAGTGTAGACGTCGATTAATAGCAGAACCTTATAGTTTTCTAACGATAACAATAAAAGACAGGTCGAAATATGAAAATCTTAGTAGATGCTGATGCATGTCCAGTAAAAGAGATTATAGAGGACATTGCTAGCAATTTTAAAATACCAGTAATTATGATTATTGATACTAGCCATGAACTCTATTCCAATTATTCAGAAATAATACAAGTAAGTAAGGCCCCTGATGCCGTCGATTTAGCTTTATTCAATCGTACAAGTCCGGGTGATATCGTCGTTACACATGACTATGGTGTTGCCAGCATGGTACTTGGTAAGAAAGCCTATGCCATTAACAACAATGGCAAATGGTTTACAAATCAAAATATCGATGTGTTGATGTATGAACGACATATTGCTGCCAAACAGCGTAAAATGGGTGTTCACAGCTGCAGTATGAAAAAACGCAGCAAACAAGATGACCAGCATTTTCGCGATGGGTTTACAAGACTATGTATTTATGCCATAAAAAGAGAAAAAGAGATGCATGATAAATAGAGCATAAAAAGAGGCTGCCGCAGATGTGACAGCCTCTTCAGCTTGTCGACAAAGAAAAAAGGCTGCCGCAGATGCGACAGCCTTTTTTTATAAAATTGCATTTAGCAGTTTCTTTGTATAGTCTGCTTTCGGATTATAATAAATCTCATCCTTTGTTCCCTGCTCCACAATAATGCCGTCTTTCATAACCGCAATACGGTCACATAACTCATATACGACATTTAAGTCATGAGAAATAAACAAATAGGATAATTGATATTCTTCTCGTAATCGCTTTAATAGTTTTAGTATTTGATCCTGGATTGTTACATCCAGTGCCGATACGGGTTCATCTAACACAATAAACTTCTTATTCGTCATAAGTGCAAGTGCAATTGCCACACGTTGACGCTGCCCGCCACTAAGCTTTGCAATGTTACGTTTGGAGTAGTCTTTTGGAAGTCCTACCTCTTCTAACATCTGCTCTACTTTTTCCGTGCGTTCTTTACTATTCAGCTTGCCCTCAATGATCAAAGGCTCACTTAAAATTGCACCAATGGTCTTGGCTGGATTTAAAGAGGAATACGGATCCTGGAATACCATCTGAGGATTTGTTTCCTTTAGCTCTAATGAACCTTGCGTATGCTTGTTAAGCCCTACGATTGCTTTTGATAACGTAGACTTTCCACATCCACTCTCTCCAACAATACCAAAAATCTCGCCTTCATTTATCGTAAAGGAAACACCTTTTACGATATGCTTTTCTTCTGGTTTCTTAAACAATCCTTTACCCTTTACCTTATAGCTGACATTTAGATCCTTTACCGTTAAGATTGGTGTACTCTCTTTTTCTGTTCCTGTTACCGCAAGTTCGCTAAATGCCTCATTTGCCTTAATGCTTGGAACTGCTGCAAGAAGTTTCTTTGTATATGCTTCTTTCGGATGATCAAAGATATCGCTGATCTTTCCTTGCTCTACAATCTCACCTTCACACATAACGATTACACGGTTGCAAAGCTTCTTAACCACTCCTAGATCATGACTGATAAAGATAATGCTTGTACCGTATTTTCTATTCATCTTAAGCAAAAGTTCAAGGATCTGTTTCTGTATGGTCACATCAAGCGCCGTAGTTGGCTCATCCGCAATCAATAACTTTGGCTGTAAGATCATCGCCATTGCAATCATTACCCTTTGACGCATACCACCGGAAAGCTGGTGTGGATATTTGTCATATAACTCTTCTGGATTTGGAAGGCCAACATCCTGAAACATAGAAAGTACTCGCTCTTTATATGCTTTCTTCTCTCCATCCTTATGAAGAACTAATACTTCCTCTACCTGAGGCCCTACCTTTAATAAAGGATTTAAGCTTGTCATAGGCTCTTGAAATACCATGGAAATGTCTTTTCCTTTTAACTTACGCTTTTCTTCCATAGGAAGTGTAAGCAACTCTTTCTCTTCAAACAAGATACTGCCTTTGTTGACCTTGGCTGTATGACTTAATAGATCCATGATGGTAAGGGAAGTTAGTGATTTTCCGGAACCGCTCTCTCCTACGATTCCAACAATCTCTCCCTGCCCTACATCAAAGCTAATCTCCTTTACCACTTGGGTAAACTGCTTATTTTCTTCGAATCCAATGGAAAGGTCCGTAACTTTTAATATTCTATTTTCCATAACTGACCTACCTTTCTACAAGAAGACTGAAGCCTAGTACCGTAATGATAATTGTGATACCAGGTGCAATACAATACCAAGGAGCTGTGAGTAAGAAACTCTGTGCATCACTTAACATTCTACCAAGGCTAGGATCTGGTGGCTGAACACCTAATCCTAAATAACTCATACTTGCTTCTGCTAATACTGCATTATTAAATCCAATGGCAAGGGACGGAAGTAAGATTGGCAATGTGTTTGGCATTATATGTAGAAACATAATGCGCACATGGCTTGCTCCCATCAGTCTTGCATTCTTTACATAATCTAATTGCTTCTGTGCAACAAACTCACTACGAATGACACGAGCAAAACTCGGTATAAAAATAAGTCCTAATGCAAAGATAATTTTATACTTTCCAACTCCCATAATACTTACTACAAGTAATGCAAGCAGGATACTTGGAATAGATGCTACCACGTCATTAAATCTCATCAGGCATTCATCCACAACACCACCGAAATATCCGGTAATTGCCCCCACGATACACCCAATTACTGCACCAATGATAATTGTTGCAATGGCAATAAGGAATGTAGTCTTTGCCCCGTCCATAACACGGCTTAAAATATCTCGTCCAAAATTATCGGTTCCAAATGGATGTGCCAAGGATGGTGCTAGATTTTTTGATAATCCATCCATCTTATTTGGTTCATAAGGAGTATAAAATAGTCCGACTAGCGTAATTCCAACTACCAGTATGACAAGCACAAGGCCGATCTTCTGTGTGGCCGTCAACTTTTTCATGTATTTATCCTCCTTTACTCTGCACGAACTCTTGGGTCGATGAACTGATACAGTACGTCAACGATAAAGTTCATAAGTATGACTAACGATGCTATATATAATACAATTGCCTGCACCACAGGATAATCCCTGTTACCGATGCCAGACACTAATAATCTTCCTAATCCAGGCAAGTTAAATACCTGTTCCACAACGATGCTTCCTGCAAATACTTCTGCAACCATCATTGCAAAAAATGTAATAACCGGAATTAAAGCATTCTTAAGCACATGGGCATATAACACATGATTGCTGCTGCTTCCTTTACTATAAGCCGTACGTACATAATCTAGCTCAAGCTGGCGCTTAATCGAACTGCGTAAAAACTTTGTCATCATTGCAATCTTCGGAACTGCAACTGCAATTGCCGGAAAGATTAAATAATAGAAAAACTGTGGCTTATTATCCGCAAAGGAAATTACCGTTCCTGGTGTAAAGAACTTAAACGTCAATCCAAACACTAAGGTAATCATAATCCCTAGGAAAAATGGCGGAATTGCCATGCCAAGATGAATAAAGAACTGATGCACTCCTTCAAATCTGGAATGCCTCTTTTTCGTTGTTACAATTCCAAGTGGAACCGAAATCCCCACCGTCAAAAGAATTGAAATGACTGCTAAGGAAAGTGTGATTGGAAGTCTTTCCTTAATTAACTGACTCACTGGTAACTTATAGTTTGTCGATGTACCAAAATCCCCTGTTAAGGCGTCAAAAAGCCAATTCTTATAACGCACAAGAACTGGCTTATTGTAACCTAGCTCCTCCCTAAGTGCTTCCACTTGTTCAGGAGTCGCATCAGTCCCAAGGGAAGTAAGTGCACTGTCCCCGGGAATGATTTCAAAGGCGATAAAGGTTAAAAATGTAACTGTCAACAATGTTAGAATGAGAGTTATCGTTTTCTTTATGATATATTTCATTTTCTCCACCGCCTTTGATTTGATTTAATTTTATTTTGCGATATAAACGGATGACATATCCTGAACATATACAGGATAGAATGTATATCCGCCTAATTTCTTACTTACAGCTACCATTAATGGTGGATCTGCAATATAAACAGATGCTGCATGCTCTGTTAAGATCTTTTGTAACTGTTTGTAGTTATCTACTTTTTCCGTATCATTCGTCGTTACTCTTGCTTTTGCAAAAATATCATCATATTCTTTATCGTTAAAGCTGATGAAGTTGTTCTTTGCTTCAGATTGGTAACGAGCTAATAAATCACTTGGTGCAAGATCTGCGTCTAAACCGATGATCGTTGCTTCATAATTACGGCCTGCGTACACATCGCTTAACCAGCTTGCCCATTCGATCGGCTTAATCTTAGCAGTTACTCCAATTTGGGATAACTGATCTACGATTACTTCTGCAGTGTCCATATGGTACTGATAATTAGATGGTACTGTTATTGTGAACTCAAATCCGTTTGGATATCCAGCTTCACTTAATAATTGTTTTGCTTTTGTTGTATCTACATTGTAGTAAGATACTAAGTCTTGATTGAAATATTTTGTAAAGCCTGAGAATACACCACTTCCAATAATATTTCCTTTTCCACCTGCAACCATATCAAGGATTGCCTGACGATCGATTGCATAACATAATGCCTGACGAACCTTTTCATTATCAAATGGTTTTGTTCCATTATTTAAGAATAAGGCTTGTACTAAGTTCATGTTACCTACTTCAATATCAAACTGAGATTTAATTTGTGCTGCTTGATCTTCTGTAATATATGGATAGATATCAATAGAACCTGCTTGTAATTCCATCATTGCTGTTTCTGCTTTTTCCACAACTTTAAACGTTACCTTGTCTAGGTATGCTTGTTTTCCCCAGTAATCAGCATTTTTTTCAATTACTATGTTCTGACCCGCTGTGTAAGAAGTAAACTTGAATGGACCTGTACCGATTGGTGCAGTATCACATTTCTCATAACCTTCAGGAATAATTGCAAATGTTAAATATCCGAGTAACTCTGTATCTGCGCTCTTTAATTTAATTTCTACAGTCTTATCATCTGTTGCTTTTACCTCAGAAATATTTTTAAGCGCTGATCCAACGACAATAGAGTTATCCTCTTTGTCTAACAAACCAGCGCTTCTCTTTACTGAATATACTATATCCTTCACTGTAACCGGATTACCATTGTGGAACTTGATACCGTCACGTAATGTGAATGTATAAGTCATTCCATCTTCAGAGATTTTGTAATCGCTTGCTACAGCTCCGTTTAAATTACCCTCTTTATCTGGCTTAACTAAGCCTTCATAAACATTGAATAATACTTCAGAAGTTCCTGCCGCTACTGCTTTGTGTGGGTCAAGACTATCTATATCTTGTTGGATACCTACTACCACTGTTCCCCCGTTAGTAGGTTCTTTTTGAGATATATTATTTTCACTATTATTGCCCCCAGCATTATTGTCATTATTCTTATCGCCTGAACATCCGATCAGTGCAACAGACATCACAATCAATAACATTGAAAGTGCAATATGGGAATATCGTTTCATAATATAAATTCCTCCGCGAATTAATATTCTCTCATTAACATTGTCGACTTAATAATACAAATAATATCCATAAAATTCAAGGGTAATCTAGGATTGTTTTAAATAAAAAAATAGGTAGCATTTGCTACCTATCAAACTGTAGACAAATAAACCCTTACTCTTACTCCAACGCACTGCTTAGAGGAAAGTTTGAAAACCATAGGTGTTCATTTTAATCGATATTCGGAAACCGCGCTTTTCGGATATCGGATTAGTGCGAATAGGTCCCTCATTTTAGGGACTTGTACGAATGAGCACTAATCGTTTCCTTCAGGGAATGGATGAAATC
>JAUNRX010000141.1 GCA_030539495.1 bacterium
TATTATTTAGAATTTTCAAGGTTGTTTCACTGTTCAGTTATCAATGTTCTGTGTTGTGCTGTTGTTTCAGACAACTTGTTTATTTTATTACATTTTAAGACTTATGTCAATACTTTTTTTACTGTTTTTTGAATTTTCTTTCAATTAATACATTTTTCGCTATTTATACTTAGAGCAAAAAAGGCTATAATCCCTAGTATTTCAAGGATTTATAGCCTTTTTTACTACTAACTATTTACTTAATATTACATTATAAATTTGAGCACTTTTCTTGCCTTCTCCAGCTAAAAAAGAAAAACCAACATTCTTTCCCTCTTTTAACTCCTTATTCCAGGATGGGTTAGATACTACGTAATGTGTACCATTACTACTTACCAATGTAGCGCCATATACTTCAGTAATTGGTCGACTATAATCAAATTCAATCGTCCAACCATCTGTATAATCAGCCCCGGTAGTATTTGTTACTGATACTGTTCCATTACATCCTGTTCCCCAATCACTATTACTAGCGAATTTATACTCCGTATTTGAGTGATCCTCGATTTCTTCCTCTGCTTCAATATTTGTAAAGAATGTATTCTTGATTTCTCCACTCTTATCTGTAGAACCTGTGATTACACCAATTGAAATTGTCCCGCCATTCTTTAACTCTTTATTCCAGCTTGGGTTACTTATTACATAGTGTCCATTTTCACTACTTACTAATGTAGCATTCCATAACTCTGTAATTTCACGTTCACAATCAAATTCAAGAGTCCAGCCATCTTCAAAATCTTTACCTGTCTCATTTTTCACTTCTAATGTTCCTACGCTACCTGTTTTCCAGTCAGAAGTATAATTTGAAGTTACCGTTGCTGCTACATTATTATCTTCTGCAGTAATCATAATTGCATCCATTCTGTATGTACCAGAAGGGAACTTAAAGTTTAATTGCCCATCTTTTACTTCTACACCTGTAGCTGTATAAATGGTATAACTTCCTGCTGCATTATTAATATTTACATTATCTGCACCTTCAATAGATACTGCTACATTACTCTTATAATAAGAACCTGCAACCACCTGTACCTGATATTTTCCATTTGGTACATCTACCTTAAATTCTTTTGAGCCTGGTAATACAAAATCCTGATAAGCAGCTTCTGGAAGCACGCCATCAAATGTATAGCTTTCTGATCTACCTTCAATAGCGCTTGTTAATTTATCAGAGTCGATATCCGTAAATCCATATCCAGCTTCCTTAGAATATACATATCCATTTAATGATGTGCCACTCTTAGGATTTACCGTAATGCCTGTCCAGCCATCAGCAACATTACCTGCTGCTATACCAAAATCAAATCGATATAAAGGCTTCTTAATTACATTTACTGTAATTGCTACCTTCTCAGCATAATTTTCTACGGTACCTTCTACTGTTACTTCACCAACTTTTGATGTATCTACACGATCCCAGAGAACAGCTACATCTTTTGTTGTGTCATTTACATACGTTGCATTTACGGTCTCTGGTAAACTAGCTGTTTCACCGACAAATACTTCTACTGCACTTGGTTTTTTCACACTAGTAATATAGTTTTCTCTTACAACCACTTTTACTTCAATCGTATCTAATAACTGGCTCTTTCCTGTTACAACGTATTCTCCTGTTTTATTAATATCTAATGAACTTGTATCCCAAACTACATCTAATGTCTTAGTGGAACCATTTCTCATATTATGTTTGATTGTAGTTGGTAACACTGGATCTTTTCCTGCTACTGTATATACATCACTTAATGCTTCATATCCTACTACTGTATTTTCTAATACATTTACTGTTAATAGGATTTGTGGTTTATATCCATGAATCGTTCCTGCTACTGTATACGTTCCTGCTTTAGAAATATCAAAGTTAGACAAATCCCATGTAACTTGGATACCATCTACTTTTTTACCACTTCCATCTACTACAGTAACTGTCTTAGGGAATAATTCTTTATAATCTGCTACATCTTGTACTAGCTCTAATTGACCTAATTCCTCCACAGAACTAATATCTAATGACGTAATTGCACTAGCAGAAGATGATTTAAAGGAAGTCTTTCCATCTACTACTGCTGCAACCTTATAGAAATATTCTTTATTTTGATTTAATCCTTTATCTGTATATGTAAGCTCGCTTGCCTTTACAGTACCTACAAGCGTATACTCTTTATTCTCTGTATCTGCTCTATATACTTGATATCCTGTGATTTCATGTCCATACTTACCATCTGAAGCTGCTGTCCATGCTAATTCTACAGAATTTTTTGTAGTTTCCTTTACACTTACTCCTGCGGTCTTTACCCCTTCAGATAAAAGATAATCAAGGTTGGCTGGTTGGTTGTAACCAACGTTCTCTACTGCAACTGCTGCACGGTATGCATGATTTTCCATTAAGCAAGGAACCGAATAATCCGTTTCAATTGTTGTAGAGTAGATACGGATCTTATCGTTGCTAGAATCATTTGTTCTAGAGATAATCTCCTCTCTCCAGTCACCCATTACATCGGCAACTAATCCCATATTACCTTTTGTACCGTTGTTCGTAAGGATTTCAGAACTTTCAAATAATGTTTTAGACTCATTATTTTCATAATCCCATTTTGTGATATTTGTACTTACTGGGTAATAATTGGATCCTGCATTATTAAATGTATGGTCTTGTAACTCACTTAACAAGTCTCCATCCCAGAAGATACTAAAGTTAACACTTGGTGTATTCTGAGATAATAAGACTGGGTTACCAAATCTCGAAGTACTTGAATATAGCCCTCCATCAGTACCATTCCATTCAATACTTGACCAGAATTCTGCGCCGGCATATCTTGGATCAATATCTGCTGCAACACCACGCCCAGTATCTTTACCTGTAAAATATCCATATAAGATTTCACCAGTCTCAGCATCATGCATCTCAACTTGATATTGTGCATCTGTATGTTCATGAACAGCATAAATCTCTAATCCTGAATTATTTGGATCCCAATCCGATACATGCATTGCGTCACCATGACCAAGACCTGTGGAATATTTTACTTTTCCGTTATCATCCACTACTAAACCACCATAGATGATCTCATCTTTTCCATCGTTATCGACATCTGTTACTGATAAACTATGATTACCTTGTGACTCATATTCAGATCCTTCGTTGTTTGTATCAAATGCCCATCGTTCTACTAACTTACCATCTTTTAAGTCATAAGCAGTTAAACAGATTCTTGTGTAGTAGCCTCTACAGAATACAGCACTTGGATGTTCTCCATCTAAATATGCTACACCAGATAAGAAACGATCTACACGGTTACCATAGGTATCTCCCCATTTTGATACATCACCTCTTGCTGGGGTATAATCTACTGTATCAATAATTTCACCAGTCTCACCATTAAATGCTGTTAAAAATTCAGGTCCATCTAATACATATCCGGATGCATTTCTGTAATCTGCTTTTGCATCTCCAATTACAGTTCCTTTTCCATCAACCGTTCCATCAGCAGTCTTACATACGACTTCTGCTTTTCCATCTCCATCAAGATCCCATACCTGGAACTGAGTATAGTGGGCACCAGAACGGATATTAATTCCTAAATCAATTCTCCAAAGTTTAGTTGCATCTCCTGTATTTTGATTTAGTTTATAAGCATCTAAGATCGTTGTTCCAGTATAACCCCCTCTGGAATTATCTTGTGCATTGCTTGGATACCATTTTACAATAAGTTCATACTGTCCATCACCATCAACATCTCCTACAGACATATCATTTGATGTATAAGTACAAGTACTTCCATCTGGCATTGTCTGATCTGCCGGTTTATCAAGTGAAAATTCTTGATATTGGTTTTTCCATACTGCTGTTTCATTAGAATTTAATCCTAATGCTTGGTCAGAGCTTCCTACTACTTTATAAGAATCATTTTCTGAACCAGTTTCATCTAAATAATTTGTTACCTTAATATCTTTAGCTACTACTTCATTATTTTTGTATAAAGTAAAGCTTACATCGCTAGGATCCTTCTCAAATAATCTCCAGCTTAAATATACTCCTTTATCTGATGAAGATACTTTCGTACCTGCTTTACCTGTTTCATCAACTCCAATACCTGCATCTCCTGCTAAGTTGATTGCTACTAATGCACGATCAGATAATGTTTCAGCTTTTGTCTTTTCTAATGTAGAAGTAATGTCTGTCTTTAATTCTTTGGACATTTCACTTTGACCTGCAGCATTTACTGCTTGTACTTTATAGAACCAATTTACATTGGTATTTACTTCTTTATCTGTATAGGTAGCTGATGTTGTCTCACCAATCTTACTATATGCTTTAAATCCTTTTGTACCTTCTGCCTTATCAGAACGATATACTAGGTATTTAATTGCATCATCACCCTTATTCCATTCCAGCACTACATTCTTATTTTCAACAGTTGTAGCTTTCAGTCCTGTTGGTACTGCTGGTTTTACACCGGCTTCATCAATCATTGTAATACTAATTGTATTACTTGCAGCAGTTTCACTACCATCTGCCATGATAGCAGTTACATAATACTTATAAGTATCACCTACCCCTGCTGTAAATGGTAATGTAGTAGCATTTGCTTTTTCTTCACTTGTAATGGTCTTGATTTCTTTAAAATCAGAATCTGATTGACCTTTTTGATATACTTTATATGAAGCTGCACCTTCTACATCATTCCATGACATTAAAAAGTTCGCTTTTGATCCTTCAAATGTTAATTCCTGATATACTAAACCTGTTGGTGCTAAGCTGATTGGCGTAATTTCTAAACCATTAATATACGCATTTGTTCCACCAACAACAAGATTTAGTTGTCCATCAGTTACTCTTACTGTAGCACTCAGTGTTCCAGCTGCCTGTTTACATGAAATTACCCCAATGGCTTTTTCCTCTGCACTATATGCTGGTTTAATTGTGCTTGTACCACTTAATAAATCACAAGCAGTTACTTTTAATTCATAATCTCCATTTGGAAGATCTACCGCAAATTCACCCGCTCCTAAACAGAAATCATCCGTCATGTCATTGGAATCTGCCTTTCCATTGTCACTACGATAACGTCCATTTCCTGGCGCCTTAATCCAGCCATAGCCTGTTTCTTTGTTATAAGCCTGCGTAGCTGTTACTTGGTTCCAGCCTTTCATTGTTGGATTGGAAGCTGCTTGACAGAAATCATATTTATATAGTGCAGATTTTGTTGTTACGCTAACCTTATCTGAAATACTACCCGTTCCAATTTCATTGAAGCCAGCAATTGCATATACATAAGTCTTACCACCTTCACAGTTAGAATCTGTATACTTTGTAGTAGAACTTACTGAATACTTTTCTGCATTATCAAAAGTAACATCCTCAACCTTCTGTCCCTCTTTTAATTCAGCACGATAAATATAATATAATTCAGCATCTTTTTGTGACTCCCATTGAAGTCCAACACTTGTTGATCCAACAGTAGTTGTTTTTAACCCAGATGGGGTATTGGGTACTGCATCAAATGCTGGTGCAAGATCTAAAATACTTTGTAATCCCGATAATTGCTCATCTTTATCGTAATCCTTCATTAACTGAGCTACACATTGAGCAAACTTATATGCTCCATAATACTGAAGATGTGTGGAATCGGATACTCCACCAGCATAATTTCCTGTATAATCGCCTGCATTTAACCAAAGAAATAACGATTTACTTCCTTCAGCACCAAACTTATTACATACATCAATACTTGCTTGTGTTAAATCTAATACTGGTACATTACGTTCTTCACCTATTTTCAGCATTACTTGGCGGTATACTTCAAAATCACTTTTAAAGCTTGCTACCCCATCTTGCTCTGTGAAACTTCTTCGTGCAACTGGAGTAACTAAGACGCATGTACCACCTCTTTGTTTTACACCATCAATATAGTAATTTAAATATTTTTCAAAATCATCAGAGGATACGTAACGATTTGGTCTAACTTTTGTTGCATCATTATGTCCCCATTGAACTAACACATAGTCACCAGGTTTTACATCTTCTAATAAGTCATCTAATTTTCCTTCTTCAATAAATGACTTAGAACTTCTACCACCGATGGCTCTATTCTCAACGATTACAGAAGAGTCCTCGTAGGTTTGCGCTTGGCTGTACTCACAGTCTTCACATTCATATTCTTTTACATTATCTCCACCTTGGAAGAAATTATAGAGTACTTGTCCCCATCCGGTCTGTGGATAGTAACTCTTATCATAAGTCTGTACTGTGGAATCTGATGCAATAAAGATAGTTGGCTTTTTACCAGCTTCTCTTTCTTCTTTTTCAATTGTCACTTTACTTACATATACAGAAGATTCCTGTGCCTGTTCCTCTGTCGTTGCATTACTTGCTGCAAGAAATTTTAAATTCAATGTTCCATCTACAAGAGATGCCGTATAGCTTTCCGTAACAGTTTCATTTGCTGCTACTTTAACGTTCGATTTCTTTGTTATGTCCTCTGCTTCAAGACTAACACTTTGATCTGAATTTGTTGGGTTTACTAATTCTACATTTACTTTATAATCTGCAGAATCTAAGTCTACATCAAATGTTGATGTGTTCTCATACGTATAAACTCCATATCCTGATTCTTCTGTCTCCGTCCAAACTTTACTCTTAATTTCTGAGTAGTCTTCCCCATCAGTTATGTACTTACTATCACCTTTTGTCCTAGCTACTGTTCTTGGGTAGTAAACTCCGTTATCCCATCCCTTTGCTTCCTCTACAAATTCATTTGTACTGAAGCCGTATCCATCTTTCTCATTGTAGATCTGCTCTTTCGTAATCTTAGTGTATCCTTGTTGTTCCTTGTTTCCAAAGCTGTACTTTCCAACAACTTGACTGCTTGTACTATCTGCCGTTTGATCTGCATATACCACAGGCATAGTCCCAATGTTTCCCATAACCATTGATGTTGATAAAGCTACAGCTAAGGCTTTCCTTACTCTTGATTGTTTCACTTTCATTCCTCCCTAAAAATATTGTCAATCTATTCACCTTGTACTGTTAAGCACATAAGTATTATTTTACACTTTTTCCCTTTTATTAACAATAAGAATAGTATAAATATACCATATTATCCTGTCTTATTACTCCTTTTATTGTAATAATTATTGTTCTAGTGTTAATAATACTGATTATTTATAATTCCTATCTTCTTCTATTCTCCCCGTATGACCAATAGTTCATTATAAAAAGCACTCTTTTTCGCATACATCCAAAAGTACTCTGACAAAATACATTCTCCTTTGTACCAAGGTTTTCTATTTCCAGCATAATGAATCAGTGCTGGATCTTTTATTTCCTCAACCAGTGATTCTGGCATAAAACACCGTACATTCCATCTATCACTAATATATTTTACTTTTCCATTGCATGCTATATTTAAATAATCCTGATCTCTATAAATATATCTTTCCTTATTAGAGTGAATTGACATTGTCTTTTCTAATATATTCTCTTGCCTAAACTTCTCACAATTAATAACTAATACGCCTGAATTAAAATATGTGTCTGTCTCTACATTGACAGTATTTCTTACATAATCAAGAATAAATTGTCCTTCTAAATATTCTTGTACACCAGCTAATAAGTAATTACTTGTATCGGTGTCATATAATTCTTTTACATCTTTTAGCACAACAAGATCACAATCTAAAAAAAGAACTTTCTTTAGATTAGTAAATAAGTCTGCAACTAACAAATCATAGTAAGCCTCTTCCGAAAATCGTCCAAAAGAAGTAAATGACCTATTCTTCTTCACTGCATCAACATTCATAAACTCAATTTTAATATTTTCTTTCACAGTGCTTTTTATACGCTTTGCCTTTTCAATATTTAGCTGTGAATTATATAGTATATAAATATCATATCGATAAGTATCGTCTGAATTATCTGAAATAGATTGTATTGCCACGGCTAGTGCAGCAAGATAGGCATTATTAGTTGCAAAAGCAATTGGGATACTTCCCTTATACTTTTTAATCGTACTATATTGATCGCTCATTATTATATCCTTCTACGTTTCATTACTTTCATATCTAATACTATATATATTGCTTTACTCGATTAAGGTTCCATGTTTAACAGATTTCTATCTAAATCAACAGAATAACTTTTATAAGAAAAGATAGGTATATCCTTTGATTATATTTTTTATATCATGTGCTAGTAGATATTAGCCTCCTTTGCCAAGTGCTTTTGTTATCTTTATAATAGCCTGCTTGAGTACGCCAATACACCATATAGATCGAGTTTTGCTTGCAAAACTATCGCGCCGAGCCTGGTCGCGGCAGCGACATCTTCCTTTTTTGTTATATAAAAGATTGCTTTACAATCTTTTATATAACAAAAAAAAGAACCGCTATCTCTAGCGATTCTCTCTACACGTTTATATCTTCAAAACTACACATTGCTTACGAATTATTTCAGAATCTATTTGATTAAGCCCT
>JAUNRX010000142.1 GCA_030539495.1 bacterium
TATGAAGTACTACTAAACGTAGTCCTAACATTTCTTTTGCTTTTAGAAGATGACGAATATATCCTCTACTGTAAGTTGTACAAGCTGGGCATCCGCAACCTTCTTCAATTGGTCTGTCGTCGGTCTCAAATTTCTTATTTAAGATATTGATCTTACCGAAGTTTGTGTATGCATGTCCATGACGTCCATTACGGGATGGGTAAACACAGTCAAAGAAATCTACACCACGGTCAACTGCCTCTAAGATATTAGCAGGCGTTCCTACACCCATAAGGTACGTAGGTTTTTCAAGTGGTAAATAAGGAACTGTAGTTTCGATAATACGATACATATCCTCATGGCTTTCCCCAACAGCAAGTCCACCAAGTGCATAACCATCAAGATCCATTTCGCTGATACGTTTCGCATGTTCAATACGGATATCTTCGAATGTACCACCTTGATTGATACCAAATAACATTTGGTTTTTGTTAATTGTGTCTTCTAAGCCGTTTAAACGAGCCATTTCATTTTTACAACGTTCTAACCATCTAGTTGTTCTGTCTACAGAATCCTGCATATATTGTCTTGTTGCTGGATGAGGTGGACATTCATCGAATGCCATCGCAATTGTAGAAGCAAGGTTAGACTGGATCTGCATACTTTCTTCTGGTCCCATAAAGATCTTACGTCCATCTACGTGAGAGTTGAAGTAAACACCCTCTTCTTTAATTTTACGTAAACCGGATAAAGAAAATACTTGGAATCCGCCAGAATCTGTTAAAATTGGTTTATCCCAAACCATGAACTTATGAAGTCCACCCAATTGTTTTACTACCTTATCACCTGGTCTTACATGTAAGTGATACGTATTGGATAATTCAACTTGTGTCTTAATTTGTTGTAAATCTTGTGTGGAAACAGCACCTTTAATCGCTGCACATGTACCTACATTCATAAATACAGGAGTTTGAATTGTACCGTGAACCGTATGAAACTCTCCACGTTTGGCATTTCCATCTCTAGTTATTAATTTATACATCTAAATGTCTCCATTTCTGCTCACATGTGCCACTCATGTGATAAAAGATAATTCATCTAACAAGTATACAGAGTATCGACAGTATTTTCAATCAATTTTTAAAAACTTTCCTAATTTTTAATAATAGTAGAAACTTCTGCAAAATTAATTATTTCTTATCTTTTTCAGTATTTTTTCTTGTCAGTGTCTTCTTATAATCAGGGAATGACAATTGTGATCCTAAATACTTATAGTAGTCATTCTCTAAGATACCCGCAGATGCCGTAAATAATGCTTTTACTTCCTTTACTTTTTCCGTTACATATCCTTCCGGCACTTTTGACTCATCCACAAGATACGTAACTTTCTTTGTCGAATTATTGTATTTGATCTTATCCGTAATAAAATTCTTATTATTGAAGATTACCAATCCTTCCGAATCCGACAATATATCCTTTCCGGATAGCAATCTTGAGTCATAGGTAAATCCAAATAAATTAGACAAAGTAGGAAGGATGTCTAAACTACTGCAGGGCTTTGTAATCTCAATTGGCGTCGTAATCTCGGAATTCCATAATATAAAATTATTTTTATACAAATCAAAATCACTGTCAACGGTTATACCTGCAATCGAGTCAATATCCTTCTTATCCAATTCATATGGATAATGATCGGCACTTAATGCGATTACTGTATCTTCTAATATTCCCTTCTTTTTCAGCTCATCGATCAAATACTTTAGTGCATGATCCAGCTCAATATTTTGGGCAACATAGGCTTTTCCAGCTTCCGTATAAGGTAATCCCTGTACCAAATCCTTATTCTTAGCCGCCATATTATTTCCCTCAAAGGTATACTGGCAATGACCGCTTAATGTCATATAGTAGGTATGAAAAATGTCATCATTACAATACTCTTTAAGTGTAGCTTCTGCACAGTCATAATCGGAATTTGGCCATAGCTGAGCATTCTTCATCTCAAATATATCTTTTGAATACTTATCCGATAATTTTCCAAGTTTCGCTGCCCTAAAATTATAACCTAGATTTGGATGGGTCAAATAACGGTCATAATAACTTAAGCTGTTACTATGATATGCCCTGCTTTGAATCCCAAAACGGTTAAATTGCATTGCCATGGTAAATGGAAGCGAATTCGTTTTAGAACGCTTCATGCTGTTTGTACCATCCGGAATCAGTCCGGTAAGTGCCACATACTCTCCATCTGATGTAGATGTCTGCCAAAGTGAAGTATAAAAGTTTGAAAATACAAATCCTTCATGATTCAATTTATACAAGGTAGGTGTAAGTGTCTTGTCCACTGCCCAAGGCGAATAACTTTCTGCTGTTAACAGGATTAGGTTTTTCCCTTGAAACATTCCTGTATATTTATTCTTATTGGTAGGCACTTGATTTTTAAAGAATTCATGTAAAATCTTAACTTCCTTATTACTCTCATTACGAATTAAAGAGTCAAAGTCAATCTCCATAATATTCGGCGACGTATCTAATGTATCCTGTGAAGATGTCGGTGCTGGTGTTGTCTGAGTCGTAGTTCCCTTATTCTTGTCCGTATTCGCATTTTGCGTAGATACCGGTGCATTTGCCATCAGTAAATCCGATAAATCTCCGCTTCCTCTTCCGACTCCCTCCATATCTCTGCAAAACGTCGTAAAAATCCCCATCTGTTCTGCTGCAAGAGACTGATCATTTAGTTCATAATAATGCGCATATATAGTAGAATCCTTCCCCATCGCATTGATAAGCCCTACCGGAAGAATTGCAAGCGCTAACGCAACAATCAAAGAAACACCGGACACACGGTACATATGACAGGTAAATAACTGGCGCTTTTTCAGTAGTAGGATCAATGGAAGTACGGGCAAGAACATTAATAGGATTGCAGGAAGATTTTTCAGTATCTCACGTAATGCTTCCTTCCAATACTGTGTCACATCACCGGCTCCGCCCACTGCCAAGTTTATAACAAGCGGTACCTTAAAAAGCGACTTATACACTTGCTCCGTACTATAAAATAGGGCTAGTGCTACAATAAATACAATACCAAGAATCTTGTTGACCTTTCTAGGAAACAGTCCTGTTAAAAACGTAACTGCTGACCCAATCGCAATTGAAAATAAAAAAGGATAGATAAACTTAAGATCTATCGCTCCAAACGTAAATATGTGATAAATAAATTCCATCCAAACTGCTGAGAGCGAAAAGAATAAAAACTGGGTAACTGTATCATACATATTATTCCTAAATCGCCGTTTACTTCCTCTCCTTCTCGAATGAAACGTTCGTACTTGACTTGCTTCCATACACCACATCTTCTCCCTTCGTCACCAGAACTCTAATATTCCCCAATTATACCATATTATCCCAACTCGAAAATCATATTTAATAAAAACGTTAAAAAAATTAAAATCTGTGTAACTTTTATCTAAATCCAATATCACCTGACTACCTGAAGTATGAAGTTAAATCTAATGTTTTATACATTTTCTTAATTATTCAAATAAACCTTTCTAGACTAGCCTTTCAACAATGCAGCCTCTACCGCCTTTTGTATAACTAAACTGGAGTTGGTTGCTCCACTTACGGTATCCACCGTCACGTTCTGTTTCTCTATGATATCTTCTGTAATCTTCTCTGCTTTCTTTCCACGCTCTGTCTTATGCTCTAAAATCTTTATACTGACAATCCTTTGCTCCTTTACCTTAACCATTACCTTGGCCTTAATATAACCTACATCATATTCTCCTTCATAATCTCCATCCTTTATAGCAGAAAGATCTACGTTGCTTATCTCTATCTTACGCACTCCTTTTTTATACGAACAAAAATCCACATAATACGTTATGATATGACTTACTAATCCAACTAAGATTACTACTGCAATCACCCGATGTAGCTTTATCCAGTTTCCTTTAAGTTTTTTTCGAAACAAATAACTGGCAGCCATAGCTAGGATTGCAAGTGCCGTAACGCCTCCGCTAAGCATGATCAAAAGTGCTCTGGCATTCCAAACGGAATATGTCATTAACATATGTACTAAAATAATGATTATAACTCCAACTCCAATTGGAATATGTAACTTTGACACTATATGTTTCATTTTTTCGCTTCCCTTTTTCCGCACAATATACTTTGCCAATAAAAAAATCGTTAAGACTAAACATAAATACCCTGTAACCATAAAACGCCTCCCTATTTTAACATTGTTTGTGGCATTAATTGTACTGCTAGTTCCGTCTTTCCACAAGATTATTCTCCCACAATTTTACTTTTATTTCAAATCATCACATTTGCTCGTTGTTCGCATAAATAAAAAGCCTGCACTCCATTCTTATTTCATGGAGTACAGGCCAAGCTTGTTACTAAAATTGTTTGTAAGCTGCTAAGAAATCACTTAGCTTGTTCATAGATTCTTTTAATACTTTTACTTCTGGAAGATATACAATTCTGAAGTGGTTTGGTTCCTGCCAGTTGAAACCGCCGCCATGTACCATAAGTACATGTTTTTCACGAAGGAAATCGAGGACAAATTTCTCATCATTGTAAATATTGAATTTCTTTGTATCAATCTTAGGGAACATATAAAAGGCAGCCTTTGGTTTCACTACAGATAAACCTGGGATGTCATTTACTGCATTTGTAATATATTCTCTTTGTTCATATAATCTTCCACCTGGAAGCAATAGTTCATCCGAACTTTGGTATCCGCCTAATGCAGTCTGCACAATATACTGTGCTGGCACATTGGAACAAAGGCGCATGGATGATAACATGTTAAGCCCTTCAATATAGCCTTTTGCCTTTGCCTTATTTCCGCTAAGAACCATCCAGCCAACTCTAAATCCTGCACAACGGTGAGATTTACTTAATCCGCTAAATGTTACAAAGAACACATCATCTGCTAAAGATGCAATGGAAGTATGTTCAAGTCCATCAAATACAAGGCGATCATAAATTTCATCAGAGAAGATGATTAACTCTTTCTCTCTTGCGATTTGGATAATTCCCTCAAGTATTTCTTTTGGATAAACAGCACCTGTTGGGTTATTTGGATTGATGATTACAATTCCTTTTGTCTTATCTGTAATCTTGCTTCTGATATCGTCAAGGTCTGGATACCATTCGCTTTCTTCATCACAAATATAGTGTACCGGATGGCCACCTGCCAAATTTGCTGCTGCTGTCCATAATGGATAATCAGGAGATGGAATTAAGATTTCGTCTCCATTGTTAAGTAAGCCTTGCATAGAAAGGGTAATTAATTCACTTACACCATTTCCTGTATATATATCATCTAATGTAACACCTTTGATTTTTCTTAGCTGCGTATACTGCATAATTGCTTTTCTTGCAGAGAAAATACCTTTAGAGTCAGAATACCCTTGTGCATTTCTTAGATTGTGGATCATATCTTCAATTACTTCATTTGGTGCATTAAAGCCGAAAGGTGCTGGATTTCCGATGTTAAGACGTAATACATCTACCCCATTTGCCATCATTTTATTTGCTTCTTCAACAACCGGCCCTCTTACATCGTAACATACATTATCTAGTTTCGTTGATTTTTCAAATGTCTTCATAACTATCTACCTCTCTTTTTATAATTTATTGCTATCAATCTGGTATTATCCCTTCTTGCACTTAGGACATTGTAACGTGCAGATTTCGTAGATTGCATTTTTTCCTGCGCTGAAGGGGAATATCGCTATTTCTTACGACATCTTCCTTTCCCCTGAGTGCGCATCCTTAGCGGAACGTTTCTTAATACATAGGAGGCTTCTTGAAGAGAAGTTTCCTATGTATTAAAAAAGCCCTAAGCCATATATAAAATATAGCTTAGGGCGAATTATCTAATCCGTGTTACCACCTAAATTCAAAGCATTAGCTTTGCTCTCAATTAGTACGAAGTATAACTTTATACTATCTCCCTGTAACGGTGGAATTCCGTTAATCCCTACTGAGTTTCCCGTTGGGGATTAAAGCTCGAAGACTGCTTCAGCATTACCATCACGAAGATTTGCACCATCCATCTTCTCTCTTGGCTTCTAGTAATTGCTTACTCCTTCTCGTCATTGCCTTTGTCTTGTATTAATATACTCCCAGACATTAGAAAAGTCAACCAATTCTTTAGCAAATTAACGTAGGTGCGTACTTTTTAAAGAGCTAAAAGCATTATTTGCCAGATTTACTCAAAGTAATCGAAGTATTATTTACGTCCTGTAGAACCAAATCCACCTTCACCGCGTACCGTTTCAGTTAACTCATCTACAACGTTGTAATCCACTGCTAAGAATGGTGCAATTACCATTTGCGCTACTCTTTCACCACTTTCAACAGTTACAGCTTCTGTAGAATGGTTATGAAGTGCTACCATGATTTCTCCACGGTAATCTGCATCTACAACACCAACTTTATTTGCCGGAGCCAATCCTTTTTTACAAGCAAGTCCGCTTCTTGCATAAACAAGTCCTGCATAGCCAACTGGCACTTCCATTGCAATTCCTGTATGGATTAATGTTGTTTCTCCTGGATTAATTGTAACAGCTTCCTCCATACAAGCATATAAATCAGCACCTGCGCTGAATTCTGTTCCGTAAGTAGGAACAATTGCATTTTCATTTAACTTTTTGATGTTAATTCTCATATTTGCCATGTTGTCTTATCCTTTCTCGTCTACAAATTCATGCCTTCCCAAAGTTCCACGTTTCCGCTTCTTAGGGAGTCCTGCACTTTAATGATTCTTTGATTACTTGAACCACGGAACCTTAAAGAAAGACTCTTCTTGTCTTCTTCAAATTTTCCGTCTACTAGTATATCGATCATTGATAGTATTTCCTTTGTTTCTTCTAACGTATTACACATTCTTCCTACAATATCCGTGTCAAACGTATAGCCAGTGTACATCCAAATATTTTTGTCCGGATATACTTTTTTTACCCTACGTAGTAACGGAAGAAGGCCTTTTTGATTGGCTGGTTCAAATGGTTCTCCACCTAGTATTGTAAGGCCAGCGATATGATCCGGCTTTAAATACGTTATCATCGTTTCAATTGTTTCCTCTGTAAAAGGTGTACCATAGTTAAAGTCCCATGCGACATGATTAAAACAGCCTTTACAGTGGTGCGTGCATCCACTCACAAAGAGGGATACACGTACGCCTAATCCGTTGGCAACATCAAATTGTTTGATATCTGCGTAATTCATTTCTTTATCTCCAATCCGCGTAACTAAATATGAAGTACACGTGATTTAATTTCTTTTGTTTTACCTACATTCCAGAAGTTTTCACCTAAATACCCACAAGTACGACGAGTTACGTTCATCTTATTACGATCTTTATTATGACATTGAGGGCATTCCCATTCATTTTCTTCATTTACTGTGATTTCACCGTCAAAACCACATTCATGACAGTAATCAGATTTTGTATTGAATTCTGCATATTGAATGTTGTTATAGATATATTTCACGATTTCTTCTAATGCTTCTAAGTTATGACGCATATTTGGAATTTCGATATAGCTGATTGCACCACCAGTACTGATTGATTGGAATTGGCTTTCAAAGTCAAATTTAGAGAATGCATCGATTTTTTCACGAACATCTACATGATATGAATTTGTATAGTATCCTTTATCAGTAATGTCTTCCATTTCACCAAAACGTTCTTTATCAATTCTTGCAAAACGATAGCATAAGCTTTCCGCAGGTGTTCCGTATAGACCAAAACCAATTCCTGTTTCTTCTTTCCAAGTGCTGCAAGCTTTTTCAAGACGTTTCATAAGACGAAGTGCAAACTCAGTTCCTGCTGGATTTGTATGAGATACACCTGTCATTAATTTTGTTACTTCGTATAAACCGATATATCCTAAACTGATTGTAGAATATCCGCCATGAAGTAATTTATCGATTGTTTCACCTTTTTCAAGACGTGCGATTGCACCGTATTGCCAGTGAATTGGACTCACATCGGATAATGTTCCTTCTAATGCTCTATGTCTGCACATAAGCGCTTCGAAACATAAGCTTAAACGTTCTTCAAGGATCTGCCAGAACATTTCCTCATCACCTTTTGCAAGAATACCGATTTGAGGTAAGTTAAGGCTGACAACACCTTGGTTGAAACGGCCTTCAAATTTGTAATCTCCATTTTCGTCTTTCCATGGGGATAAGAAACTTCTACATCCCATACAGCTGAATACGTTTCCTTCATAAGTTTCACGCATTTTCTTTGCACTAATATAATCTGGGTAAAGACGTTTTGCACTACATTTTACCGCTAATTTTGTAATGTAGTCATATTTTCCACCTTCTAAACAATTATGTTCATCAAGAACATAGATAAGTTTAGGGAATGCTGGAGTTACGTAAATGCCCTTTTCATTCTTGATACCTTCAAGACGTTGTCTTAAGATTTCTTCAATGATCATTGCATTTTCTT
>JAUNRX010000143.1 GCA_030539495.1 bacterium
TCGGCGCGAGAGTTTTGCAAGTGCAAGTAAACCCTAGTAAAATAGCCAAGGCTTTCTGAAAACAGAAAGCCAGAATATCCACTCGCATTAGAAGGAATGTTGTTATGAAATACTATTATTAACTCCAATATCATTAGAAAATATAGTTTTTGCAGCATAGTAATAATAGTATTTAGAAAAAAGAAGAGACTCCGTATTCCATGGCTTATATTGAGACAGATAATGAAAAATATAAGGAATCTCTAATCCTGACAGTGTATGGCATTCCATATGCCAACGCAAATTCCATTTTGTATCAAGATAATGGATTTGTCCCTTACAGACCATATTGATCAGGTCTTGTTCAACGGTTTGAGGCGGCCCTCCTGCTAAAATATTTAGATATCGCTCCATAAAATGAAATTCATTAAGCTTATCACAGTTCATCAATAACACTCCATCATTAATGTAGTTCTTGGCAGGCATGTTAAATAAAGCCTCGACATATTCTCTTTGGGCAGGTGTAATATACTCTGAAATACCTCCAATAAGGCACTCTCCCAAGTCAATATTATAAAGATTTCGAATATCCGTTAAAACAACAAGATCAGTATCTAGATAAATGACTTTACTATGGGTATCTAATAAAGTTGGTATCAATAAACGAAAGTACACTTCGATGGGAAAACGATCTTGAAAGCATACCGGAATTACAAAAGGAAGCTCCTTAATAAACTCAGTGACATCAATAAAAGTAATGCAAAAGTTATCAGCTAAAGTATGCTGAATTTTCATAGCTCTTTCCAAATCGAAGGTATCTTTATGAAAGACATAAATGTGGTACAGATAGTCCTTGTCAGCATGGGCAGAAATGGATTGCACAGTAACTGCAAAAGAAGGAATAAATTCATTACTTGGAGTAAGGACCACAGGAATAATGTCTTTAAAGCTAGTTTGCCTTCTTAAAAGTTCTAAATTAGAATGTTTGATTGAGATAGGCTCCATAATCAAGGCTCCATTCAAGTTTTTTTACTAATTTTTAGTATCTCGTTAGAGAATAAAGTCAGAGATGCATAGTGATAAAAGTATTTTGAGAACAAAAGAGAAGGTTGCTTCCATGGCTTTATACTTGTTAAGTAGTGAAGGATATAGGGAATTTCAATTTCGGACAAGTTTGTGCTCCCTTGATGCCATCGATAATTCCATTTGTCATCTAAATAGTAAATGCGATGTTCACATAGTTTATTCATAAGATCTTGGTCTAACATCAATGTCATTCCACAAGATAAGTAAGTTAGAAATTTTTCTTTGAAATTATATGCATTTAGTTCGTTACAGTTTAGTATTTGAACACCACCATTAATATATTTTGAGGTATCTAAATGCAGATTATTTTTAACATAAGTATCAAGTGGCTCAGGAAGAAACTCAACTACGCCCGCGATTAAAGCCTTTCCAATATCAATATTATATAAATGACGAATGTCTGTAAGAACAATTAAATCAGTATCAAGATAGATTACTTTATCATATTCCTGTAAAATCAGCGGTATAAAGAGACGAAAATAGGTTTCAATGGAAATACAAAAATGAAAGTGTTCAGGGATTGAGTAAAGCAGTTCTTTTATATAATCGGATACATTAACAAAGGAGATACAGATATTCGGAGCAATGGTCTCTTGGATTTTTTGAGCCTTTTTAATACTAAAACGATCGGAGTGAAATACATATAAGTGGTACAAATAGTTTGGATCAACATGTTCCGAAATTGATTGAATGGCAACCGATAAAATAGGAATAAACTTACTGCTTGTAGCAAAAACAATAGGAATAGTCTGTTTATAGTCCGCTTCCTGCTGTAGCAGATCAGGATTTGAATGTTCCATAAAAATGTCAATCATAGATAGGGCTCCTTTATAATAATTATTTTGGTAGTCCCGACTAAAGCCCTGACCAATGAGTAGCTTCAATTGTACGTAGCTCGTCTTCAAATGCGCAGGTATGAGAAGTCTCCCAGAAATAATCGGAAACCAGGCGGTTTGTTGTGTTCCATGGTTTTGATTTTGTAGTATAGTGAAGGATAAATGGTGCTTTGAGTTCATAGAGTATAGGAACACGAGTATTCCAGCCCAAATTCCATCTTGAATCTAAATATTTTATATGATGATAGCAGACAATATTTAGAATATCCTGATTAAGCATATAGTATGGTGGATTGTTGGATAATAGAGTTCGACAGTTTATTTCAAATTCACTTGGATTGAGTCGTTCTGTATCCATCAGGACTACTCCCGCATTTATATATTCATAACGATCAATTCCTAATGTATTTTGTACATAAGTCGCAAAACGTCCAGGGAGATATTCTGGTACACCGCCAATTAGGTTATCATCTAAATCAATCTGGTAGAGTGCGCTTAAATCTTTTAAGACAACGACATCGACATCCAGATAAATTACTTTTTTTAGATGAGGAAACAATCGTGGAATTAAAAGTTTGTAATAAGATTCCTCCGTTACATGGGTACGTGCAGTTAAAGGAAGAGGAAATCCTGTAGTCCATTTGGTTACATTTGTATAATAAATCTTAAGATTGGCTGCTAAAGTAGTCTGTATCCGTTCGGCTCTCCTTAAATCAAAACTGTCATTATGCATAATATAGATATTATAGTGCAAGGAAGGATTTGCAGTATTTGAAATCGATTGTATGGCAACCGATAGGTACGGAATATAGCTATTACTGCAGGAAAAAATAATAGAAATTGTATCTTCGTTCATTGTAATCACAGACTTTGCATTATTTACTAGTAATATATGCAGATAAAAGAAATATGTTATATCTTGTATAAAGATGGAATAAAAATAGAGCTAGAATAAAATAATTCATTTGGCCATATATTGTATAAGCAAAAGTAACCGTTGAGATCAAAGGAGGAAAATTGAAGAAGAAGATTCTATTTCGCATTTTGTTAAATACAAGATTTCGTGATATTAAGAGTGCAAATAAAAAATGGATGTCGACAAGTGAAGATGAGAGCTGGCTTGCCTATAGGGTCCATATATTTATGAAATATACCGCGAAAAGTCTAATACATCAGAAAAATCAATTATTTACGGCCATTATTTTATATCTGGATTCTACCGAAGAAGTGGTAAAGAGGCTGCTTGCTGAGTATGAGGAACTTCCTCCAAATATTATTTTTCTTAATCAAGACAAAGAGGAAACGTTTATGGAGACATATTTAAAAGAAGATACGGATTACATATATGAGGTTAGATTAGATAGTGATGACTGTTATATTGATACATTTGTGCAGACATTACATAATGTAGAGATTACCGAGGAGACACAGTGTATCTTAAGCCGCTGGGGATATATATGGGATCATCACAGCAAACGGCTGGGTAATGTCTATTATCCATCTCCTCCATTTTATACATTGGTTTACAAGGCAAAAGAATATAGAGAAGGGGTCAGGTACACGCTGAAGGGAGGACATGTCGGTGCATGCCGGCTAAACTGTATTCTATTAGAAGGAGAGCAGTATTTATTTGTGCTTCATGAAAGCAATATCCTTGCAACCTTTGAACATAGAATGCAAAAGACAGAAATTACTGACACAAAAGAGAAGCAGGCCATATTAGAAAGGTTTGGTGTAACTGAATAAAATAAAAAACTGACTCAATGCCTCTTAGTAAAAATAAGTATTGAGTCAGTTTTGATTACGACTTACCATTTCTTCCATGGTGCCTGATTCGTATCCCATAATTTATTTAGTGCATTCTTGTCATTTAAGGTATCCATACACTTCCAAAAACCAAAATGTTTATAACAGCTTAATTGATTAAGAGCAGCAAGTGTTTCCAACGGAGCACGTTCTAAGATACAATCATCTCCTGCAAGATAGTCAAAAATCGCAGGTTCAAAGACCATAAATCCGCCATTAATCCAACTCACATCATTTTTATCCTTTTCCCGAAAAGAGGTTACCAAATCATCTGTAATATCTAATGTACCAAATCGTCCGGCAGGCTGAACTGCAGATAAGGTTGCAATTGTCCCATGATCCTTATGAAATGCAAGTAGAGCATTGATATCAATATCAGATACGCCATCTCCATAGGTCAGCATAAAAGGCTCTCCATCCAGATAGTCTTTTACTCGAGCCAATCGTCCTCCAGTCATGGTATAGTAGCCAGTGTCGATTACGGACACTTTCCAGTTCTCTGTATTCTTATTATGAATAATAATCTCATTATTATTGCTTAGGTTAAATGTAACATCGTTTTTATATATAAAATAGTTTGAAAACCATTCTTTAATTGCTTCTTGTTTATATCCTGCACAGATCACAAATTCATTAAATCCATAGTAGGAGTATAACTTCATAATATGCCAGATAATAGGGGCCCCACCTACTTCAATCATAGGTTTCGGTTTCAGGATAGATTCTTCAGAAATTCGTGTTCCAAGGCCACCAGCTAAGATTACTACCTTCAACTTAAAAGTCCTTTCCCATCGTTCTACTTTAGTATATGTCAGAAATAGAGAGGAAGTGATAAAAAAGGATAGGATTATTTCATATCAAAATTACGCCAGCCATAGCTTTTTAGTTCTACTGAAAATGTAGTACATCCCTGGGTAGTAATCCACACATTAAGCAGAAGTTCCCCCAGATATCCGCCAAGCATGGTAGGCCTCCGCCAATTGGTAGGATGAGAATGAAAAATCAATAATGGTCGAAGATCCTCTAATATAGAGAATAAAAAGCTACAGTACTGGTTAAATACATCTTTTCTTGTAATCATGATATTTCGAGCCCATTTGCCATTGTTCGTATGAAGACATGTCAGATAGCTAGCATAAAATGCAGGATACTTTACCTGGATAATCGAGCCTAGCTTATCGAGAGCATCTGTTTCTGTCTGATATTGAAGCCATGTATGATAAAAGCTTTTTCCGTGGCCGGATTTCCTCGGGACAATAAAATCATAATCGTTAAGAAGTTCTTCAATTATTTTTTGAGTAAGCAGTAGCTGGTCATAGTATAAAAAACGGTGGTAATGCACTATTCCAATAAGATCACAGGTAATATTTTTCCATGCCCAGTAGTAGCCTGTCAGTTCACAGTAAAACCAGTTAAGATCTCCTATATTGTCTTTTGTATTTGCCCTGAGATAGCCAAGGTCGGGATCTGTGTTGGAACCACATTGCAGTACGATATATTCCGGACGTTCTTGTATCTCGGGAATTAACACTTTCTTATGGGTGATAACAAATACATTCGTAGTCATGACCAATCATCCTCTTGTTTAAAATATCGTTTCATTTCTAAGTCCTTGATATGCCATTGATGATCATAAAGTTCATAGATGTCAGATACGATGCCCCTAGCCTGATACAGGTCTTTGTAGGATAGCAGTCGTAATTTATTAAAGATATAGCTTTTAAAATAACTGTCTTGTTTGGTCTCGTAATAGTCTTGTAATAAATTATATTGGGAAAGAATGCTTAGCTTATATTTTTCATTTAGATAGCGTTTTGTAAAATACGCTGGATTAATTGTGTTGGTCACAGAAGTTGCATTTTTATTGTAGTAAATATGGACCAGTTCATTAATTGCTTTTATATGTTTGGCACAAAGGACGGTGGAATAAAAAAAGATGGTATCTTGGCCGATTGCTCCATCTGCCATGGCAAGAGTATTGTCTATAATTAATTGACGTCGAAAGATAGTTGCCTGAATGCTATTGGCAGAAAAATTAGAAGAAAGGAGAAGCTGTCTGCCATCAGAGCAAGTATCCTTTCTATGATTGGATAGCATAAATTTATTGTAATAGTTTAGCTTAAAACTACCAAAGCCATTGTTTACAACAATATTTCCCATAACCATATCATATTCACTATCCTTAATGGCCAGGTATAGTTTGTAATAGCCATCGTTGATTGCTTCGTTATCTGGATCCAAATAGGATACGTATTGGCTGGTAGAGAGTCGAATGCCATAGTTTCGGGCACGAGAGGCAGTTCCACTTCCACCGGAAGGGAAGAAATAGGTGATAATATTATCATATTGTCGGCTTAGGTCGTTTATGATGGTAACAGTAGTTGAATCTGTAGAACCATCATCTACAATGATGATCTCTATATTAGAAAAAATCGTGCTTTTTTTTAGGCTGTTAAAGCAGACTTCTTTTAGGTAGATACCATTGTTATATACGGGAATGATTAAGGAGAGTAAGTAGGAGGAAGAGGAAGTTTCCATTGTATAGCACCCTATTATAGTTCTTATTAAAATTGTATGTTGCAGAGAAAAAAATAGTATAGTTTCTTTTTAGAGAAAAAAGAATGGATTTTCTGAAGAAATAAGCACGAAATATGTCAAACCGCATAAAATAATAGTAAATAGACAGGGGGGATAGTATGGATAATTTTAATGATAGAAAGATAATCCCCATCGTGTTTGCTTGCAGCAATACATTTATTAAGATCTTAGCAGTTGCAATCCAATCAATTCGAGAACATAGTTCTCCTGAATACTATTATGATATTTATGTGCTTTATAATAGCAACACTTATTTTGACTTAGGCAAGGCGTATCGGATCTATGGAATATTGAAAAAAAATATGGGGCTGCATTTTATCGATATCAAAGATAATATTAATCATAGCATATTTCGTGGATATGCCCATGTTTCAGAGGAGACATGCTATCGGCTGCTCATTCCCGAAGTGATTACCCAATATGAAAAAGTAATTTATCTGGATTGTGATCTTGTAGTACTAAGGGATTTAAAAGAGTTATTTGAGACCGACATAAGCACGTATGCATTTGCAGCAGTTAAAGAAGAACTGAATATTTATCAGAAAGAATATGTGCAGACAAGGTTGGGGGTTCCGGCTGATGAGTATATAAATGCCGGAATAATGCTGATTAATATGGAACTATTCAGAAGCAAGAGGCTAAAAGAGAATTATATAGCTGCCATTAGGGAACGAAAACACTATCGGTATCCAGAACAGGATGTGCTAAATCAGGGATGCAGAGGACAGATCTTGTTTTTAGATGTTAAGTGGAATATAAGATGGTATCTTCCCAAGGACCAGAAGTATGATATGGCTGTGGTGCATTATGCTTCTAGGATAAAGCCATGGAATAAGGTTGGGATTCTTTATGAAAATTACTTCTGGATATATGCGAGGAAGAGTTTATTCTATCGAGAAATTTTAAATGAGAGAGAAGAAGCCTTACATCAGTCATAGAGAGTAAAAAAGAAACATATCTTTATATGAAGTGAATATAGAAGGGTATTGGGATATGAGACGAGTAATTATTACTGGTGGAGATGGATTTGTCGGAAGCAATACGGTTAATTACTTTTTAAAGCAAGGCGTAGAAGTAGTAGCTCTGGACCTTAATCGACTTCCTCATAACCTGAAGGAGCATCCGTTATTACACTATATATGTTTAGATATATCTGCTGTTATGGAAAGTTTGGTAGAGCTACCTAAGCTAGAATATGATTCATGGATTCATTTTGCATGGGAAGGATCTGCAGGCACTAAGCGGTTTGATTATGCACTTCAGATGAGAAACGCATTAGATTGCGTGAAATGCTTAAAGGCAGCAAAGGAAATTGGATGCAAGAGATTTGTTGGTGCAGGAAGCATTATGGAGAAGGAAGTAGATGCAGTAATGCAGCAGCAAGGAAGCAGACCTGGTATGGCATATATCTATGGTATGGGGAAGCTAATTGCTCATTATATGTGCAAGACAATTGCAGCAGACATTGGAATCGACTTTTTGTGGCCTTTAATTACAAATACATATGGGATAGGAGAGCGCTCACCACGTTTTATTAATACTACGATTAGTAAGGCAGTAAATGGTGAACCTCTAGAGTTTACTTCAGGAGTTCAGAATTATGATTTTGTATATGTGGATGATATGGCAAAAGCATTTTACTTAATTGAGGAAAAAGGAATACCATTTCATGAGTATGTAATCGGCAGTGGCCTAGCAAGACCTTTAAAAGAGTTTATTATTGAAATGCTGGATACAATCGAATACAAACAAAGTGTTTCTTTCGGAAGCCAGAAGTATACTGGAGTAAACTTAGCATTAGAGACATTTGATACAAGAAATCTCCTATTAGATACAGGATTTCTAACAGAGATTTCATTTACAGAGGGAATACGGCGTACAAAGGAATGGATGGAACAAAATAGTAATGATAATCGCTAGCAATATCGATTATCAGCTTGTCGACAAAGTCGCCAAGCTGTGGATGAAATTAGGCTTTCATCCAGTGCTGAAGGAAATGATTAGTGCTCATTCGTGCAAGTCCTTA
>JAUNRX010000144.1 GCA_030539495.1 bacterium
GTCCAATTAATTTGATATATTTTTTCACAAGACTCTGTAGCCCCTACTACAGAGTCTTTCGCATGTCAACACAGTTGACATGCTTTGGATGAAATCCTGATTTCATCCAGTGCCGAAGAAAATGATTAGTGCTCCTTCGTGCAAGTCCTAAAGAACAGGACCTATGCGCACTTTGTTCTTTAGAATATAATTGTTACAATCACCCTGCTTGTTTCTTTAGCGATTACATTGTGTTCAATCCTTGCATCAAATCCAAGTACATCACCTGGTTTTAATACATGGCTCTCTCCGTCCGTAAAACTAATGTCCACTAGTCCACTGACAACCTGGATCGCTGCCAAGCCATTATGCGTATGATTTGGAAGGCCACTGCCTGGCTCAAAGACAAAGCATATCATTTTATACTCGTTGTTATGGATCATGATTTCTCGTTTATCTACCGTATTGATATTTACTGGCTGCATACATATACCTACTTTCACTGAGAATATTACACATTGCTATAACTATATCTTTCGCTCATGCTCGGCAATTATAAAAATAACCTTTTATAGCTATGCTTTCTTAGTTTTCAGTTAGTATGTCTCGTAAACGCTATTCTATTCGTATTTTATAACGAGTTTAAATAGTCCGTTGCTACCTTAGAATGTTTTAACTCATCATCCATAATAGTCTGGATGTTTGGAAACTCACTAACGAGTGGTGCATAGGCATCAATAGATTTTAGTTCCCCATTTGATAATAGCTTCATTGTAAACTTTGCTCCTAGTACTTTGTACATCGTTGCAATTAAATTTGCCTTCCTATTCTTTGGCGTTAGGACCTCACCCGTATATTCTTTTAATATTGACGCATGCTTTCCTTCATCTGCCGCCACTTGTAAAAACTTTTCTTTATACTCTTCATTCTTGATCATTCCAGCTAGCTTACGATACAATACCACAGCATCCAACTCTCCTTGCTGTGCCTTTAATAAACTCTTCTTTACTTCCTTAGTCATAATTCTACCCCTCCATAATTGTTTTGTATTTTAAATATCCTATCAAGTATATATGACCTGAATGTGACTAATATATTACTTATTGACACTTTTTTAACAATATTTTCGTTAAACTATTGACAAAGTTCGACATCTTTTTTATACTGTCCTTAGTTTCAATCGATAAAATTAATAAATACTAAGGAGAACATTTATGAAAAACAAAATTGTATCAGCACTTCTTTGCGGAATGCTCAGCGTAAGCGTAATTGGTTGTGGAGAGGCCAACAAAGCTAACAACGAACCATCAACAGCAACTGCTTCCCCAGCAGCTGCTCAAACAGAAAGCAACCTTAAAATCGGACAAGTATATAGTGCTGCTCATGGAACAAAATCCTTTGCTTTAACTACTGTAGTTGTTAAAGATGACACAATCATTTCTGCTTATCTTGATGAATTCCAATTCTTCGATACCGATGCTGGCATTACCGGCGTTCCAAATAGTGAAGATGCATTTGCAGAAGGATATGCAAAAAATAATGTATTAGGTTCTAAACGTGTAAATACTGCATATTATAGCGAACTTATGGCGAATGTTGCTAAATCAACAGTGGCAATTGATGCAAACTTCGATGCAATCCAAAACTATGCAGTTGGAAAAACAATTTCCGAACTTGATACAACAGCAAAAGATGAAAAAGCCGTTGATGCTGTTTCAGGAGCTACTTTAGCAGATACCGCAAGCTACCTTGGATGTATTGCAGAAGCTGCCCGTGTCGCACAAAAAAGTGAAGCAGTTGCTTACACTGGAGACATTTCTGCATTAAAACTTAACATTTCTTACGGTAAACCTCATGGTACAAAATCCTTCGGTACTAGTGCAGTCTTAACTGATGGATCAAAAATTGTCCTAAGTTATATTGATGAATTCCAATTCATTGAAAAAGGGGATGGCGTTGTAGGTGTTCCGAATAGTGATAGTGACTTTGCAGCAGGTTATGCAGACGGCTCTGTCTTAGCTTCTAAACGTGTAAACAACGAATATTACAGTAACCTTATGACTTCTTATGCAAAATCTACAGTATCCATCGAAGATAACTTCAAAGCAATTCAAGCTCACGTTAACGGAATGGATGTTACTGCAGTTTCCAAATTAGCAGCAGAAGAAAAGCCAGTTGATGCGATTTCCGGTGCAACCTTAGCAGATACTGCTGGTTACTTAAATCTTTTAGTAGATACTGTAAAATAAGCATAACTATGGATTTTATGGTAAATAGAAGAAATTAATACTTCGTAACAAATGTTACAGACTTTACAGTTACAGTATGTTATTCTTTACTTGCAATTAATTGTAACAAAAATTGCAGGAGGTAATAACATGAAAGCTTATGTAAACGATACTTGTATCGGTTGTGGTATGTGCAACAGCATCTGCCCAAGCGTATTCGATATGACAGACGAAGGCGTAGCGCAAGCTGCTGACGCTACTGTAGCTGCTGCTGACGAAGCATCTGTAAGAGAAGCAATCGACAGCTGTCCAGTATGTGCAATCGAAGAACAATAGTATTCGACTGAATAAATAAAGAGGTGTATACGAATGGTTTTAATCACTCGCATACACCTCTTTTCTTTATTTATAAGGTTTACATAGATCCACCCAGCTAGAATAGCCAGAATACTGCTCTAGCTCCAAAATTGATAATTGGATCAAACTATTACTACTCCCACATGCCGGAAATACCGTCTCAAATCTCTTTAGAGATTTATCTAAAAATACGTCAACTCCATCATTTACTGCAAATGGGCACACTCCGCCAACTGCATGTCCCACCATCTCTACGACCTGATCTTGAGATAACATCTTTGCCTTCACACCAAACTGCGCCTTATACTTTGCATTATCTATCTTGACATCACCAGCCGCTACAATTAAGATTGCCTTACCATCTACAAGAAAAGACAGTGTTTTAGCAATTCTTCCAGGTTCACATGTAAGCGCCTGTGCTGCTAATTCAACCGTCGCACACGACTGTTCTAATTCCCTTACCCGTTCTTCCATATTGTACTTCTTAAAATAAGCTTTTACTTTTTCTACTGACATATCGTACCTCCATTATTTCATTATGTATCTAAATTGTAAGCATACTTATAAGTTTCTCAACTTCCTACAAGTAAAATGGCTTCCTACTTTGACTTTCTACAACGTTTTCTATTTCTATGGAAGCCACCATGACTCACTAAATAACTCTACTCGCTCACTTTTTTGTCTTTGGCAACTTAGGTATCTCTTCCGAAATCCACCTCATTAGCTTCTTATTCCCACGATCTCCTTCATAAATATCAAAGTCCACTGGATACATCTGTTTCCACTTCGCCAAAAAAGCCCCTGCCGAACACTTCTCATCAAAAGAATCCCGTACCATCACAAGCTTCTCCTGAATATGCTCCACCAAATCTCCCTTCGGCTTCTTCCCAAGGAAAATAGGTCTCCCATTCACTAAAACTCCAAACGAATGTGCCACCTTAAATGCTTTCTCGCGAACCGAATACACCGGATCCTCCAATGCAAGCCGAGTCACAATTTCCCTAGTCTCCGGGCAATTCCAGTGCTTCACCATCCCCACAGCTCTAGCCCGATCTCTCCAACTAAACTTATTATTCGCCAACTTCCTAATTCTAACGATATCCATCGTTAATTCGCCTCTTTTCATAATAACAGCTGATATCCACCTACTATCCAGCCTAAATTCTACCTTATTTCTACATAAGCCACCATCCCTACATACTACCACAACTTCTTACAAAGTAAAGGCCCTATTCCTAAATATCAAATCATATATTTACCCTGTCTCAAGAAAATCCTAAGGAAACTCTAAGGAAAATCAGCGCAGCGCCATTTTCCTTCTATAAGCAACTTAGTTGCACACCCATCCTAAGATGGCTGGCAACGCATTGCGTATCGTGTCACTCATACCGTAACGTCTAAAATCCACGCTTCAATTCCTCTATCTCATTCTTTTCAATGAAACTCTAAGGAAAATCAGCGCAGCGCCATTTTCCTTCTATAAGCAACTTAGTTGCACACCCATCCTAAGATGGGTGGCAACGCATTGCGTATCGTGTCACTCATACTATAACGTCTGGAAGCCACGATTTTTCTTCCTCCCGCTCGTAAAACTAAAATAAGAGTTTGTGCGCTTTTGAAAATGCAAATGTACTTCGTTTTCCGTTACTGTTTACGCCAGATGTCCGCGCGACACAGACCCTTCGGGTCTGCGTCACACGAACCTCTGACACAAACTGTAGAGGAAACCGAAGAACATGCATTTCCAAACGCACAAACTCCTTCATAGCCCCCGTGGGGAGGAAGAAAAATCCCTAGTCTTCCAAGAAACGAACGGCCTTATAAGGCATTTTGTAGTACATGTTGCTGATCTTGATACCGCTCCTTGGGTTCGAAGCATGAATGATCTTGCCATTTCCTATATACATTGCAACATGATTAATCGTTCCATTTCTATCATAAAATACTAAATCTCCAGGCTTTACCTTGGCAAGCTTGATTGCAGTACCAGCTTCTGCCTGAGACCTTGAAGTCCTTGTAATGCTATATCCAAAATGTTCATAAATTCTCATCATAAATGCAGAACAATCAATGCCGCTTGTCAAGCTTGTCCCGCCATATACATATTTACCACCTAAAAACTTCTTCGCATAGGAAACCATTTTGGAACGAATGCTGGATGTAGTCGACACACTACCACCGGATGCAGCCACTGCCGCTTCTTCCTCAGAATCCGTTGCTTTTGCCAGCTGATATTTTACATCAACTAACTCTCTGCTAACATAACCTTTATCATCATCAACTCTAACATATAACCACTGATCATCCGAATCATTTAATACTTCGACTTCTTCTCCTTTTGGAATTAAAGCAAGTGTTGCCGATTCGGTACTCTTCTTTTCACGAATTCGAACGGTAACTGCATTTACCGTAGCAATCCTCGAACCAACCTTTTTTGCAAGTGCAGATACTTCTCCACCTGTTACTAAGAACCGGCTTGAAACATAGCCTGTAATATCACCTGACCTTATCTTTGCCCAGCCATCCGGATTAACACTGTAGATATAGCAGCCGCCATTTTTAGGAAGGATACCTACAATATCAGATGACTCGTCCGCCTTCTCTCTGACATTCAGATAGGTCGCCACATTGGCAATACCGATATTTTTATATTCTGAATTTGTATTATCGTCTTTGGTCTCTTGGGTTACATCTTTCTTGGCAGCAATAAATGCATCTGTCATAGAAATGCTAGATGTAATGTCTGAATATGTGTCTTTATAATAATTGTTAATGGATAGTGAAATTCCTGCAATGGCCTGACCGGATGGCGAATCATTTCCAATCGCCCTCGATCGTGTCGTTGTAGGGCATAAAAGAACCGTTGCACATACTGCAGCCGTCAATGCTGCAAATTTAATTTCTTTCCTTTTCAAAATATGACCTCCTACCAAAATCATGTCGTGGTATATGGAGCGAATGAAATATTGTTGTAGAGTTATTTTAAACACTTCCACGCAGTCTATTCTGAGTAAGCAACCGATTAGACTACAATAGTAGTGTTCTAGATAAGTTTATCCAAAACACTACCATTGTATACATTATGTACTAACGTTTCCTTTATATGATAATACAGATAATACCACCATTGCTGTCATTTACAATCTTCTGCATGGTGTCTTGCAGTTTCAGTTGGGACTCGTCAGTCAGTTTATTCACTTTAGTCGTAATGCCGTCTTCTACTAGCTGCTTAATGCTCTTTCCAAATATATTTGTTTCCCAAATCCCTTGAGGATTATTCTTGGAATTATCAACAATATAAGAAATTAAATCTTCTGCCTGGTCTTCACTTCCTACGATTGGTGCAATCTCTGTCTCGATGGTTGCCTTGATCATATGGATCGATGGAGCCTGTGCTTTAATCTTAACTCCATATTTTCCGCTGTGGCGAATAATTTCAGGATCTTCTACTGAGATTTCCTCGATACTAGGGGTTACCACGCCATAGCCACGTTGCAGCACTTCGTCATATGCATTGCCAATCTTTTCGTACTGCGTCTTCATGCCAGCAAGTTTCTTCAAAGTACCAATCAGCTGATATTCATCAGAAATAGGCACGCCGATTAAATCACTAAGGATCTGATAATAGTATTGATCGTCAAAATCTACATTAATGCGAACGGTGCCATTTTCAAGCTCGATATTATCAATTTTGAACTGTTTTACATAGTTGCTGTCAGTGGTCAGGTTGCCAGGATTAATATCACGGATCAAGGTCATTTTCTTTAAAATAGCCTTAACTGCTTCGATTAAGTCTTGTTTTAACCAATGAGTATTAGGTAACATTTCTACCCATTTTGGGGTATAGAAGTTCAGCTGAGCGATTGGGAATTCGGATAATACCGTCTCCATAATATTTGTAATATCATCCTTTTTCAGTTGCGCACAGTTTAATGGCATAACTGGAACTTTATTTCTGGTTGATATCTCATCCGCTAATGCAATTGTTTCATCCGAGTATGGCTTACTTGTGTTTAAGACTACAACAAATGGTTTTCCAAGTCGTTTCAGCTCAGAAATTGTCTTCTCTTCTGGTGCTATGAAATTGGCTCTGTCGATGTCTCCAAAGCTTCCGTCTGTCGTTACAATAATGCCGATTGTAGAATGGTCATTAATTACCTTTTTCGTGCCAAGTTCTGCTGCTTGCGTAAATGGGATTTCATGATCAAACCATGGTGTTTTAACCAGACGTTCTTGCTCATTTTCTATATGTCCACTCGCACCATCTACCATATAGCCAACACAATCAATTAGGCGAATACTAACTTTTGCGTCATCGGATATATTAATTTCAGCAGCTTCCTTTGGGATAAATTTGGGCTCGGTTGTCATAATCGTTTTGCCCGCAGCACTTTGTGGCAATTCATCAATTGCTCTTTCCTTACTGTGTGTATCTTCAATATTAGGGATAACGAGTAAGTCCATAAACCGTTTGATGAATGTAGATTTTCCAGTTCGTACAGGGCCAACGACTCCAATATAGATTTCACCATTGGTACGAGCTTGTATATCTTTATATACATCAAAATTATCCATAAGAATACCCCTTTCTATATTCACTAGTAAAGTCTATGCACTGGAAAGGGGGATTATGTTTTGGAAATTTAAAATATTGTTTTCTCTATATTTGTTTCTCTATGCCTTTGGCAACTTACTTCTTCTACACTACTGGATCCTATTTTAAAGCATACGTCTTCTATATACAAAAAAACGGTCTAATCTATGTATCTACTTGTTCTCTGTTTTCGGTCTTGCAAACTTAAGATTTTCTTCTTCACTATAGATATATAATTTGGGCTGATATCCGGAACTTACGTCCTCCATTTTATCATTTATTTTACTTTCTATACTAAAGATATTCTTTGAGTCATTGTTTCTATCTTCCAGAATAGCATTCTGATCATTATTTCTTCTATCCTCTATATTCTCTTTAACTCTATCGTCGATGCTCTCCTGAATGCTATCTTTTGAAACATTGTTTTCAACGCCCATAGAGTTATTAGGAACAACGCTTTCATATTCAATAGCTGTGTCCTGGCTTTGTTCTACATTAACGACTTTTTTTCGTTTTCTTAAATAAATCAGACGAATAATCATTAAAATAAGTATAGCTGCTCCAATAACCGTGCATCCTAGGCTACTCCACTTTTGAAAGAAGATTTTATTCTCATAATCTGTAAAAGGTGGCTCCCAAGTATAGTTTGTATTGGTTGCAATCTCATTTAGTGCTCCTTTATAACGATAACCACCCAAAAACAGAAGAGCAACTCCCAAAGCAGTACTTATTATTCTAATTAATTTGGTTGCTTTTTTCATCATTGTATACTTCTCCTTCTATGATATGTATTCTAATGACATTTTACCTCTGTTTTTTTCTCTTGTATACGCAAAAAATGTATGTTCAAACTATATTTTTCGAATATTACAAGCATTCTCCTTACTTTTTTCTAGAATTGCTACTCACTTAATTTGATTATCATTATTATCGTAATGCATTACAAAACATTGCAATGCCGTTGTAATACATTGATTATTATTTTTTATCCCTAAAATGACTTTTACAAAGATTAGAGAGTAGTAAACAAAAGTCTAACCTGGCTATGATATCAACTACAAGCACAATACTCAATATAACTAACAGTTCGGATATTAACGCGAAACTGGCACTTGAAACAAACCTATCACAGCCGCAGTAA
>JAUNRX010000145.1 GCA_030539495.1 bacterium
ACAAGTACACTCGATTTAACAAATAGCGCATTGACGTTGCCATTACATATTTCGTTGCGAATATCTTTTCAGGCAGAGTGCTGTGATTATAAAGAAATAATAAAAGAAATCAAACAGTATTATCAATCTTTAGCTTCTTTTGAAGTGCAAGCGCAGGGAATAGAGAAGAATGGAAGTATTATTTGGATCAGAATAGAGAGTAATAAAGAACTACAAAATATTCATACTTATTTGATACATTCACTCTCTGAAAAATATGGCATAGGACTGCATGAATTTGATAAATGGTTCACTTATCATGTTACATTATTTATGGATGCTGATCATTCAAAGGTAGCTGAGGCATATGACCTATTATCTACTGAAACTATTCCATTTCAAATGACGGCAAATCGTTTTGTTATTGGTATTTCAGAAACAGGTAAGGTGGGAGAGTATCGGGTAGTCTATGAAATAGAAGTAAACTGATATATAAGCCAATAAATGGTGTACTCATTAAAAAGTTGAGGTGCAATTTATGAATGCAAAGGTTGATGGTGTTGGCCAGATGGAATCTCCATTCATCTATCCAAGAAACGAAAAGCATATTATTATCATTTATCGAAGCAAAAAATGAGTTTGCATTGGAATTAAAGGAAAACCACAAAGTAATAGGGTCTTTAGGATTAGAAGAATTAAGCATTAATCTTGGAAGAAACTATGATAATTACATTGGCCAGGTTATTAGATATTGTTTTGATATTGAAAGATATGATTTTTTATTATGTAGTCATTCTGTTACAAATCGTCAATCTAAAAGAGTAATAGAAAAATGCGGGTTTTAGTTTGAAAAAGAGAATGCAAGAACATCAATAAATGGAATGGTACATAATTGTGGCTGTATGATGGTTATTGTTAATTCAGTGGTATTACTTCGGTGGAGAAAGAACGAGTACTCACAAAGATAAAAGTAAGCACGGAAAATTTATCGATGCTCTTCGCCCCACTGACACATTGCTTCCATTATTGGATATAAGGAATGGCCTTTCTCTGAAAGCTGATATTCAACTTTGGGTGGAATTTGAGGATATTCTGTTCGAATGATCAATCCATCCCGCTCCATTTCTTTTAATTGAGAGCTTAACGTCTTATAGGTAATTGTGCCAATCAGACGTTGTAATTCGTTAAAACGGATAACCTTATATTCAATAAGCCAATACATGATTACAAGACGCCATTTCCCACCAATCATTGATAACGTATAGCCAAATGGTGTATCTGTGATCGAATTAATTTTTCCTTTATATGGTTCCATGCTCATATTTACACTTCCCTTCAAGATAGTATATGTCAAATAAGTGCGTACTTACTTATTAAACGTGTTCATTATATAGTAGTCTCTGAAAGAAATAAATAGATTTAAAGAAATTACATTATAAATTTGGAGGGTTAGAATGAAGAGAGTTAAAATTACCGTCTTAAAGACAACATTGGATCAAGAATTAGCAGGGCAGTACGGTGTGGAAGGTCTGACAGCCTGTCCTATGATGAAGAAAGGACAGATTTACTATGCGGATTATGCAAAACCAGAGGGATTTTGTGATGAAGCTTGGAAAGCAATCTATCAATATGTATTTGCCTTAGCCCATGGAGCAGGAGCGGATCTGTTTTATTATGGTGACTGGATTGCAAAACCAGGTGTTGCAATATGCAGCTGTAATGATGGGCTAAGACCTGTAATTTTCAAGCTGGAAGCAACGGATGAGGAAGCTGTGATTACGTATGAGCCGGTACGTTATTTTACGCCAGATAAAAAATAACAAATAAAGTAAAAGGAACCTAGTATATTCAAGGAACATTGGGTGTACTAGGTTATTTTTATTGCATATGTATGAAAATATAAAGATTATATAAAGGTAAGATAGGTTATTGTATCAGATATGAGAAATCTTGGTGGAGTAGAACGTGATGAGATTTGGAAGATGTATTGTTTGGACTGCAAAGCATCAAGAAGCAGAAAGAGTATAGAGTGAAAAAGAGCAAGTTGGCTTGTGAGGCAAGATAGCAAGTGATACAATACAAATAAATTACAATTTATGGAGGGTTGAAAAATGGACATAAAAAAAGTCGAAGGTAGAAAAAAAGAATATATGGACTTGTTACTGTTGGCAGATGAACAGGAAGATATGATCGATAAATATCTTGAACGAGGCGATATGTTTGTTTTAGAGGACAATGGAGTAAAAGCCGAGTGTGTAATAACCAAAGAAGGAGACGCAACTTACGAACTAAAAAATATTGCGGTGTCACTGGAATGTCAGCGAAAAGGCTATGGAAAACGCCTAGTAGATTTTTTGTTTGACCATTATCCGGACTGTAATACGATGTTTGTTGGAACCGGAGACTGTCCATCAACCCTTTCTTTTTACCATAACTGCGGTTTTAAAGAATCCCATAGAGTAAAGAATTTTTTTACCGACAATTATGACCATCTTATGTTTGAAGACGGAATACAATTGATAGATATGGTGTATTTAAAGAGGGAGCGATAAAAATGATACGAAAACTTGAAGTGGAAGATATTGAAACTGTTTGTAAAATTGTAAATAACAATTGGATAAGAGTCTATCAGGGGTATGTTAATCCAGTACTGATCGATGAAAATGGCTGTAAAGAAAGGGAAATTCGATTAAAAAAAGATTTTCGTTCAAAAAGATTGTCAGAGTATGTTTGGGAAGAGCAGGGTCAGGTTGTGGCAATGCTCTCAATTGGTGAAACAGCAGATACAGACAGAATAGGAGATTTTGAAGTCTGGCGTATCTACATAGATTCTGAGTTTCAAGGGAAAGGAATTGGTAGCCAAATGTTGAACTTTGCTGAAGAAACAGCCAAAGCAAAAGGGTATTCCAATATAGTAATATGGGCATTTAAAAATAATATTCCTGCAATTTCATTCTATAATAAGCACGGCTATACCATCGAAAAAGAGGAATACTTAGGTGAAACATATCAGGCTTATGGCGTACGACTTATTAAGGAAATAGGCATCAATCTTGGATAATAGACAAGCCTCATGTTATGATGAAATCATAAATTCGTATTTAATGAAACAAATAAATTTTAGTTGGAGGTACAATTGGTATGTTTGATCTATTACTTACGTGTACGACGGAGGAATTGTATCATAATGCGGAATTGTTAGCGGAAGAACTTTCTTCAGAGGCAATGGCTGAAGAATTTATAAGAACATTATTTAAGAGAGTACCTGATTTGACAGAAATCCAGGAAAAGGAATTGCATCGATTGGGAAGAAAAGTGCGAAAGAAGTTTGGGATGAAACCTATTAAATAGCTTAAACTTTCATGTTCACAACAAATTTTAAAGTTGCAAAACAGAGAACGGAGATGTAAGAGTATTTATTTTTATGACTCTTTCTTTTTTTTTGTTTGCAATAATATAAGGCCTCCTTAAGATAATGATAGTTTACCTTAGGAGACCTTGCTCATACATACCTATATGAGATTTACAGACTTTTTTCACAGTCTCTTAATCAAGATCGGTTTCATCAATATGAAGAGTGCCCCATTTACAAAATTCATGAAGAACCGGCATCAGTGTTTCTCCTCGTTTAGAGAGAGAATATTCCACCTTTGGAGGAACCTGAGGATATTCGTGTCGTATGATAAGGTGATCCGTTTCTAATTCTTTTAGTTGCTTACTGAGCATTTTATGTGTAATTCCATCTAGGGATCGTTTTAATTCGTTATATCTCATAATATCCTTTTTCCATAACCAGAAAAGTATATTAAGCTTCCATTTCCCACCGATTAAGGAAAGGGTATATTCAAATGGCCTTGAATTTACTTCCGGGTCATTTTTACATTTCTCAAATTCTTCTATATTCATTTCACACTCTCCTTTTGGGTAGTATCTAACTTAAAAGTGCATACTCCCTATATATCATGCTGAATGCTATAATACATGAGAATTAAGATAATTTCAAATCAAAAGGAGAATTCTATGGACTATTTAAATAAATCAATTGAAATAAATCACGTTGAAATCAAAAATCGTCTTGTAATGCCACCAATGGCAACATCAGCATCAAAAGATGGTTCTGTAACAGAGAAATTATTAAAGTATTATGATGAAAAATCAGCAGGCGGATTTATTGGTCTTATTATTACCGAACATAGTTACATTAATCCACAGGGAATGGCAAATCCGGGACAGGTATCGATAGGGAAAGATAGTGATATTGAAGGATTAAGAGAACTTGCCCAGACAATCCATAATAACGGAACAAAGGTCATTGCCCAGATTAGTCATGCAGGAAGTTCAGCGAGTCAGAAAGTAACAGGAATGCCGATCGTCAGTGCAAGCGCCATCGTAAATCCAGCAGTTACTGCAAGAAATGGAGAACTTCCAGAAGCAATGGATCTCGATCAGATTGAGGCTGTTGTAAATGATTTTGCATTGGCAGCAAAGCGTGCAAAAGAAGCCGGATTTGATGGAGTAGAAATTCATTCCGCACACGGATATTTGTTAAATCAATTTTATTCCCCATTAACAAATAAAAGAACCGATGCATATACAGGAGCAACGATCGAAGGCAGATTAAAGATCCATCAGGAAATAATTCAAGCAATAAGAAAAATGGTTGGAGAAGACTATCTGGTAGCAGTTCGCTTAGGTGGATGTGACTATATGGATGGTGGTTCAACCGTAGAAGATAGTATAGAAGCAGCGGTACTTTTAGAAAAATGGGGAATTAACCTACTTGATATTTCAGGGGGGCTAAACGGATATATCGTACCTGGATACAAAGAGCCAGGATATTTCTCAGAAATGACAGCAAAGATAAAGGAAAAAGTATCTATTCCAGTAATTCTAACTGGTGGAGTTACAGAGGCTGCAGATGCAGAACAGTTGCTTAAAGATGGAAAAGCAGACTTAATCGGAGTAGGTCGTGCTATTTTTAAGGACTCTAAATGGGCTGAAAAAAATATGAAATAAGGAGAACTTGAAAATGAAGCAAGAGATTAATGTATTTGACTATGCAGAAACAATTATGAAGGCAGTTAAAAAAGGAGTTCTAGTAACAACGAAAGCGGGAGATCAAGTCAATACTATGACAATTTCATGGGGAATGCTTGGAATTGAGTGGGATCTGCCGATATTTACGATCTTTGTAAGAGAAAATAGATTTACAAGAACTCAGCTGGATGAGAATGAAGAATTTACAGTCAATATTCCAATCGATCAGGAGTACGATAAAAGAATTATCGGATATTGTGGTACTAGAACAGGGAAAGAGATTGATAAAGCAAAAGAGTTAAAACTTGACTTAGTTGATGGTGACCTTGTGAACGTTCCAGGAATAAAACAATTACCATTAACATTAGAATGCAAGGTGAGATATAAGCAGTTACAGGACAGAACTGCGATTCCAGCAGAAATCAGAGAAAAAGATTATCCTGAAAATGTTGATAGCACAAATTCAGGTGCAAACAAGGATTATCATATCGCGTATTATGGTGAAATCGTAAAATCTTATATTATTAGAGACTAGTAAATAGAATAGTTGATATAAAAATCCCTAAGTGATAACCATGGTTACTAGCTTGGGATTTTTTTATAGTAGTTGTAAAAAAGATATTATATAAAACAGGAATATTCCATATATTGACAGAAGTGAAAAATACGACTATGCTAAAAATGAATAAAATATTTGCGTTTAGAATAAAAAAAGGGGGAAACATATTAGTAATGAGTAATAAGAAACGGATACTAAATAATGCTTTAAAGTTATTACATATGATTTCGGTGATCAGCATTGTAGGAGGATTTTTAGCTATGCTGGTGATGTTGTTAGGAAGGGACATGACATCATTCACAGGAAATGAGATTATATACGATAAAATGGGACTAAAGCTATTCAATACAACCATCATATATGGAGCAATACTGATGGTATTTACGATTTTAGGATACAGTCTTTTTACAGAATGGGGAGTTATAAAATACCGTTTTATTATTATTAAATGGGCTCTTTTGATTGGTGTATTTTGTATCGCATGGTTTTTAGTAGGAAGTGCTGTAAGTGGCATGGCATCTATATCAGATGCGGGGCTTCACATGAGCAATATGAAGACAAAGTACTGTGATTATTACAACCGTGCAGTATTGAGTTTAACCGCAGAGCTTATACTCCTGCTTATTACCATGTTTATATCAATTCGTAAACCATTTGGAAAAAGAGATACAAAGCCATTTAAATATCGTAAGGTTGCAATTGCGGTAGTAATTCCATGTGCCATCTTAGGAATCGCTATGATGATTTTTACAGAAGTCAGACATGTAAAGCTTCGGAATACTCCAATCAAGGATGTTAATTTACTCCAAGTTAAAGATGGAGAATATGAAGGAACCTCTGAGTTTGGAAATTATACGTATCATCTTAGGGTGACAGTTAAGAATCACCAGATTATAGACATTGAGAATCTAAAACCAAGAGACAGTATTTATGTTACATATGCAACGGGGGTTTTCAAAAAGATCAAGGATCGACAGACACCGAATGTAGATGCAATTTCAGGAGCGACTACAACGAGTAAGGCGTTTATGAAAGCGGTAGAGAACGCATTAGAGATGGATAAATAATAATGAAAGAGTGAACAATGGCATAGTACTAGAAAGAGAATGCATCTGAATGTTATAATTGAATTTGAGTAGGACACAATAATAAAAGAGAAATAAAAGGAAAATTAGGTACACAAAATGAGCAATGATAAAATATTTAATATGGAGTTTTCAAAGATATACCCACTTTTGGTTAATAAAGCGATCAGAAAAGGAAGAAGTCAAAAGGAGGTAGATGAGATTATCAGTTGGTTAACAGGATACTGTAAGCAAAATCTAGACGAGATGATCGCACAGAATATCACATATTATACTTTCTTTGCAGATGCGCCAAGGTTAAATGAAAGACGTAGATTAATTACAGGTTCTGTATGTGGAGTTAAAGTCCAAGATGTAGAAAATCCTATGATGCAGGAAATTCGATATTTAGATAAATTAATTGATGAACTTGCAAAGGGAAGGCCAATGGAAAAGATTTTAAGATAACACGCCATTTAATCAGCCGACAGAAATTTTTGTGACAATAAAGGTGCGCAGAAGAATTTTATAGAAAAACTCTTCTGCGCAGAAACGATATAAAAAGTGAGAAAAACGTACATATTTTAGTTTGTATTTGTGGGGGTGTAGAATATGGATGAAAAAGTAAAAGAATATATAAATAACTATCCTTTTGAGATTATTGATTTATATTATAAATTGAGAGCAATCATTTATGACAGTATTTCGCAGGAGCCGGAAGAAAAATTATGGGCTAAATTGCCCAGCTATTATGTTGGAGATGCTGTTATAAGATTGATACCATTTAAAGATCATATTAATATCGAAGCACGAGAAGTACTTCAACATAAGGAGGAATTAGAGCAGTATAAAATTACTAATAAAGGTATGCTACAGCTATATTTAAATCAAAATATTCCATCTGACATATTAGTGCAAATAGTTAGAGAAACATTCAAACTAGGGATTTAATGTATAAAAATCTATTTTTGCAAAATAAACAAAAGTAGATAGGAGCCTTTTGAAGAAAGTTCAGAAGGCTCCTATCTACTTTAAAGGAATATGTGCAACATATAAACATATTAGAAAATTTAACACTCCAGCAGTTTATCTATTTTAAAATGATTTAGCAAATTGATATTTGTAGTTATTATTTTACTGCTGGATAAGAGAAACTTCTGTGATAGTGATATAAATCAAAGAACAAAGATTTGTTGGGGATTATGAGCCACGCAGTCGACATATTTAGGAAATAGAGGAAAGGGAAAATGGTTACACAGAAAAAAACATGGGGGAGAGTAAAATGGAGAATTACAAAATAACATTTGTAATGGAATTGGATGATAACATATTAAAAAGAATGGAAGAAGAATATCAAATTCCAACACGGAAGGAATGCTATTATATTGAAGCAAATAATCCAAATCAAGCAATGAGATTATTTAGAAAAAAATATAAGATGAAAGCTATACCTATTCGTACTTCAAATCTATTAAAGGAAGTATATTTCGTAAGAACTCAGGATAATAAGAAATCTTATATGTATAGACTTCTAGGAATGAGTTGGAACAAAGAATTTACATATTTAAACAAAAGATGGAGTTAGGATGAAAGGGATAAAAAC
>JAUNRX010000029.1 GCA_030539495.1 bacterium
TTAAGACGCGAGAGTGTGTGGAACACACACTTTGTTCCTTTATAGAAAATTGCAACGCAATTGCCTATAAAGATTAGGGCGTCAAAAGATCATTTGTTTGTGAACGTTTGGGCATATATCAAATTACTAGCTTTAAAATGCCAAAAATCACTAGTTATAATTCAAGAAATAAGGAAGTTTTGGCATATGCAAAAAAAGCAATTAAAAATGCCCACGAAATCAGTCGAAGCCTGGGCATACGGGAAAGAAAAATCCATATATGCCCAAAAACTCGCCGATTCACTAAAAATAGTAAGGAAATTGGGCAAAAACGCCCAATAAATCTCGTATATACCCAATAAAAATCTAGTGAGGACTTTTGACACCTTAATCCTATAATGTAAAAATTCTGATAAGTAGTTATAGGTACAGATCAAAACCAAAGAAAGCGAATGGAAGGAGTTAATCATGGAATATACAACTCAAATGAATGCCGCAAGAAAAGGCATTCTTACAAACGAAATGCAACAGGTTGCCAAGAAGGAAAGAATGGATGAACAGGAACTGATGAGTCTTATAGCAGAAGGAAAGGTCATCATTCCAGCAAATAAGTTACATACATGCATTGAACCAAATGGAATCGGTTCAATGCTTCGAACTAAAATAAATGTGAATCTAGGTACTTCAAGAGATTGTAAGGATCTTTCTATGGAGTTAGAGAAGGTAAATCGTGCAGTCGATATGGGAGCAGAAGCTATTATGGATTTAAGTTCTTACGGGAAGACACAGGAGTTTCGAAGAAAGCTTACCAAGGAATGTCCGGCAATGATTGGAACGGTACCGATTTATGATGCGGTAGTTTACTACCATAAACCACTGAAGGAAATCACCACGCAAGAATGGCTAGACATTGTGGAGATGCATGCAAAAGACGGGGTTGACTTTATGACCATTCATTGCGGCATTAATAAGAATACAGCAAGCCGTTTTAAGCAGGCAAAGCGTCTGACCAATATCGTATCCAGGGGAGGCTCCATTATCTTTGCCTGGATGGAGATGACAGGTAATGAAAATCCATTCTATGAACATTTTGACTGGATCCTTGAAATTTGTGAAAAATATGATGTAACTTTAAGCCTAGGGGATGCATGCAGACCGGGATGTCTCGATGATGCTTCTGATATTTCGCAGATGGAAGAGCTAATTACTCTTGGAGAGCTGACAAAGAGGGCATGGGAAAAAGATGTCCAGGTTATGATCGAGGGACCGGGGCATATGCCATTGGATCAGATTGAAGCAAATATGAAAATTCAGCAGACGGTATGTAAAGGAGCACCATTCTATGTACTTGGTCCATTGGTTACGGATGTGGCACCAGGATATGACCATATTACTGCGGCAATCGGTGGTGCAATTGCAGCCACTTATGGAGCTTCCTTTCTTTGTTATGTTACGCCGGCAGAACATTTACGCCTTCCAGATGTAAATGATGTGAAAGAAGGAATTATTGCGTCTAAAATCGCTGCTCATGCGGCTGATATTGCAAAAGGAGTAAAGGGTGCCAAGGATTGGGATACTAAGATGAGTACTGCACGTAAGAAGCTTGACTGGGAGGCAATGTTTGACCTTGCAATCGATCCGGGGAAAGCAAGGGCATATCGTGCCTCTGCAAAGCCGGAGAAAGAAGATACCTGTTCCATGTGCGGAAACTTTTGTGCAGTCAAGAATATGAATCGTATCTTAGATGGTGAAATCGTTACTATTTTTGATGAATAAAGAAGAGTAAAGAAGAATAAAGTATGGAAGGATATTCCGTTGCACTTGCCTTAGGATTCGACTATCATTTAAGATATGATGTAAAAGATGAGAGAAGCACATCCGAAATGAGAGTAAAAATTAAGGAGTTTTATGGAGCAATTAAGAGCATATAAGAAACAGCTGGAGCTGGTTTCTGGGTATTCCATTCTTACTTTATGCGATGTAGGTACTACATATGAAAAGCAAGAGGAAAATACAGAGGAATTTGTAGTAGATCGAATTGATTATTTGATCGAAACTTGTAATAAATATAAGAAACAGATTAGAAAGATGAATGAGGGAACGCCATTTATATGGACGGATGAAAATGAACGTACGTATGGTGGCGTCCGACTTAATGAGACAACACTATTTGTTGTTATGTGGTGCCAGCGTGCCAATACGACATCCTTTTATTCCTTGCTTTGCTTAATTGCCGGTAGAATTCAGGGAAGCCTTTATCAGGAAAAGGATATCGTGGTTCTTGACCAGAAATGTAGAAAGTTATTCGAACAGAAGCAAATGGTAGATATCAATGAATGGCTGGATGAGGAATATGAACAGTCACATCATAGTTATGCAGATGAGGAAAAGCTATTTCAAATCATTATAGACGGAGATAATGAAGGATTCCAGAAGGTAGTGGATAGTGGGTTCTTTAAGCATGCAGGGATTACATCGAAAAACCCTGTAACCCAGCAGAGAAATCTTTGTATTACGTATATTGGCCTAGTGACAAGGGCAGCAATTAAAGGACAGGTTCCGTCAAAAATAGCCTATGAGCTTAGCGATGAATTGCTAATGAAATTAGATGCCATGCATTCGGCCCAGCAAATCTATCTGTTTATGATGCAGGCAATCCATGCATTTATTAACTTGGTACAGACCGAGAAGGGAAAGCGCACAAGCAATAACTATATTGAACAGTGCAAGCTTTATATTGCCAAGTATTATAAGGAGAAGATTGCCGTTGGCGATATTGCAGATTATTTGGGCTTAAATAGCTCCTATCTGTCTCATATCTTCCGAAAAGAAACGGGGATAACCATTAATGAGTATATTCAGCAGGAGAAGATTAAAGTTGCAAAATATCTACTTAGTAATTCTGATTTTGATATCCTAACCATTGCACATCATCTATCCTTTAGCTCTCAAAGTTATTTTGGAAGTGTATTTCGTTCCATAACAGGAGAAACGCCTCAAAAGTATCGCGATAAAAATAAGGTGAGAGAATTGTCAGAAGAAGATGTTATTTGGTAGAATTAGTCGATAATTATCAATAAAAGTATGAAATGTCCAAAAATAATGATAAAAAACAAAGAATTTTAATAAATTAAACCCTAGTAATGTAGTATTATATATCTAACGACAGGAGCAATATTCCAGTTATTGCTACTAACGTACGCAACTTATGATTACTGCTAAATAAGTTGAAATTCCAATTCAATATATTATCCTTAAAAAGAGAGCTCTGGGGGCTCTCTTTTTTTAATACATAGGAAACTTCTCTTCAAGAAGCCTCCTATGTATTAAAAAATGCTCCGCTAAGGATGCACACTCAGGGGAAAGGAAGATGTCACAAAAAACAGCGACATTCCCCTTTGGCGCGGGCAAAGGGTGTGTTCCTTGTAAAGGACTTAAGACGCGAGAGTGTGTGGAATACACACTCTTTTCTACATAAATATACATGGAAGATAGTGGAATGTGCATAGTTGGTATTTACAAGTAGAAGGCATGGACGTATAATATCACATATTAAACATAGTAGATTAGTATGAATTAAAGGAGCGTATAATGAAAGACAATACATTTTTAACAGATTTCTTGCAGCTTAGTGACTATAGAACCCTTCTTTTTATCGCCGTGCTAGTGGCATCCATGGGGATTATCCGTTATATGGAGAAGAGAAAGGCCAAATTCTGTTACCGTATGATTACCGGATCTGTTGTTGGCTTAGTAGTAGGCGGAATTATTCAGTTTTCAGCAGGTTTCCCAAAAGATCCAGGCAGCATAAAATGGCTGAATGAAGTTTCTAGCTGGTATGGACTGGTTGGAAATGGATATATGGATTTATTAAAGATGCTAGTTGTACCACTAGTATTTTTCTCTATTGTTCGAGTGATTATGAACATGAAGGGCGATAACCTTGGAAAGATGACAGGAAAGACCATTGGTATGTTAGTCGGAACGACATTGATTGCAGCCATTATCGGGATTTTCCTTGGAAGCGTCTTTAATCTTGGAAATGGACTTACGATGGAAGATAAGTCCGCAGAAATTCGAGAGCTTACAACAATGGTAGACACATTTAGAGGTCTTCTTCCAGCGAATGTGGTGAAGGCAATGGCAGAAGGTAATGTAGTTGCCGTTGTAATCTTTGCAGCATTTATTGGTATTGCAATTCGAAGACTGACAAAGAAATATAGCGATGTCATTGAACCATTTGTAAAATGGGTAGAGGCATTTTATAAGATTATCTTAAGTGTTGCGATGACAGTAATTAAATTTATGCCATACGCAGTAATTGCCATGCTTTCCAATACCATTACATCAAGAGGTGTCGGCGTATTAGCATCGGTAGGCTTATTTATCGTGGTAACGTATCTTGGAATTATCCTTATGTTTGGCGTACATCTTGTAATTGCGGCAGTAAATGGAGTTAGTCCGATTGCTTATATTAAAAATGGTATGGAACCATTATTATTAGCATTTACGTCTCGTTCCAGTCTTGGAACACTTCCTGTCTTAATTGAGACATTGGATAAGAAGTTTGGGGTAAATGAAGGAGTAGCCAGTTTTGTTGGAAGCCTTGGATGTAATATGGGAATGAACGGATGTGCAGGGTTATATTCTGCCCTTGTAACCGTTGTATTAGCACAAATTACGGGAGTTCCAATGGACCTTAGTTTTTATTTAATGTTAGCGACTGTAATCGCAATTAGTTCCTTTGGTATTGCAGGACTTCCTGGCGCAGCGACAATCTCGATTTCCGTTGTTATTTCCGGTATGGGTATGGGAGAATTCTTCCCGCTGATCGGTGCAATCGTAGCAATTGATCCAATTCTTGATATGGGAAGAACCTTATTAAATGTCAGCGGAACCATGGTAAGCGCAATTGCAGTAGGAAATTCAATGAGTAAGAAGCAAGGAGAGGCATAAGATGAGAGTAATCATAATTGGCGGGATTGCAGCAGGGATGAGTGCTGCTGCAAAACTTAGAAGAGCGGATAAAGAAGCTGAAATTATTGTATTTGAAAAGAAGGACTATATTTCCTTTGGAGCATGTGGACTTCCTTATTTTGTAGGAGATTATTTTACGGAGAAAGAGCGCATGTTTGCTAGAACAAAAGAGCAAATGGAAAGCTTAGGAATTCAGGTATGCCTACAGCATGAGGTACTTGCAGTGGATGAGCATAGCAATCAAGTAACGGTAAAAGACCTTTGCGATGACAGTACAAGAGTAGAAGCGTATGATAAACTGTTAATTGCCACAGGCGCAAGTGGAATTATTCCTCCAATGGAACACAGTGACCTTGCCAACATCCATGTGCTTCGTTCTTTAGAAGATGGAATTGATGTAAAAGAGTTATTTATGTCTGATAAGGTAAAAACAGTTGGAATTATTGGCGCTGGATTTATCGGATTAGAAGTAGTAGAAGCAGCTAAGAAATTAGGAAAAGAGGTTCATGTATTCCAGATTAGCGGACGTATCTTACGAGAAGTATTTGATCCGGAAGTGACAGAACTCTTAGAAGAGGAATTAAGAAGAGCAGGCGTGCATCTTCACCTAAATACACAAGTACTAGGATTTGAAGGCGAAACTCAGGTGGAAAGCATTAGAACGAAAGATGCAAGCATACCGGTAGATGCAGTTATTATTGCAACTGGTGTTCGACCAAATACTTCATTTTTAGAAGGTACGGGAATTGAACGACTTGCAAATGGAGCGATCATAATTGATAACGAAGGAAAGACTTCTGTAGAAAATATTTATGCGGCAGGGGACTGTGCGACAGTACCACATTTGCTAAAAAGTGAGCCGGCATATATTCCGCTTGCAACAACTGCCAACAAGCTTGGACGAATTGTGGGAACCAATTTGGCAGGAGGCCATGAAGTGTTAGAAGGAACGTTAGGCTCCAGTTGCATTAAATTAATGGAGATTGAGGCAGGACGTACCGGATTAACTGAAACAGAAGCAAAGAACCTTGGATATAGTGTAAAGACGTCCTTTATTACGGATAAAAATCATACGAATTATTATCCGGGACAAGAAAAAATCTCAGTAAAACTTATTTATGAGGCAGATACCTTACGTCTCCTAGGCGGGCAAGTAGTAGGAAAATGTGATGCCGTTCAACGATGTAATGTAATTGCTACGGCAATTTATGCGAAGATGACGACAAAGCAGTTAGGAATGCTTGATTTATGTTATGCACCACCATTTTCAAGAACATGGGATGTATTAAATGTAGCAGGAAATGCATCAAAATAAAAAACCCCAATAAGTTCCAGTGAAAAAAAGTAAATCGTTCTTATTGATACCATTCAAATGGTCGATGAAATAGTAGAAGCAAAAATATGATAACTATTGGAGGACCTGGATGAAGAAAAGACGTTCCATAAAAACACGTATAGGTTTAGCATTAGGTGGAAGTGTTCTATTAATACTGTTTGCAATTACTACTATCGTGTATATTATGACATTTGATACAATGATAATGGTTAAAGAGCAGAATATATCCCTTATGGTAGAGAATGCAAGTAATACTATTACGGATAAGTTAGAACAGTATTTAATGATCACGGATTTAATTACAGATAATAAAGAGATTAATGCTCCAGATCAGGCTTGGAATGAAAAGCTTGAAAAGTTAAATGAGACAGCAAAGAGATACAAAGAAAAGTATGGTATGCTGAGCATTGGTTATATAACAAAAGAAGGACTTCTTAGAACGACTGATAATTTTCAGAATGTTATTTCAGATAAACAATACTTTAAAGATTTAATGGATGGAGGTTACTATATTAGTAGTCCGTCCTATAGTACAACAATAGGAAAACAGATTATATTCTTTGGAAAACCGATTATAATCGACGGAGTTGTAGAAGGGGCATTTACTTGTTCCTTTGAAGGCGACTTTATTTCCACCCTTCTTAATGATGTATATTATTTCGGAAAAGGGAATGCATATATTTTAAATGATTTAGGTACGGTAATCGGATCTCATAACCACAAAGAGGTAGAGGAAGCTTATAATCTAATAGAGGCTGCAAAATCGGATGATAGCTTAGCAGAACTTGCAGAGGTTCATGAAAAGATGATTGCAGGCGAAAGTGGACTTAAAATGTTTGAACAGGGTGAGCTGAAAAAAATCATCTATCACGATATTGCGAATTCTCAAGGATGGTCCTTAGCATTTGAAATAAATGTGAAAGACATAAATAAAGATTTCTTTTCCCTTATTAAGATTCTAGCTGGAGTTCTTTGTGTTGCATTGCTTTTATTAGTGGGCATGTTATATGTAATTACGGATAGGATTAGCAAAGAATTAGGTACGTTAAAGGACAAAATTCTTATTTTTGCAGCAGGTGATTTTACTCTTTCTATTGAGGAAAAGGAATTAAATCGAAACGATGAGTTTGGCGATATTTACAGTGCCATTGCAGAAAGTGGAAGAGTGACAAGAGAGGCAATGTTAGCAGTTCAAGATAAGATAGAAGTCTTATCGGAAAACGCAGGTGATCTTGATAAGGTATCTAATGATATTATTTCACGTTCTGACTCGATTACGATTGCTATGAATGAGGCAGCTGCAGGAAATAGCGATCAGGCATCTTCTATTGGAGAGATCAATGGTATGATGGAAAGCTTAGGCGAAAATATCAACCATGTAAATGAAACAATTAAAGAGATTGTTGCGATTACATCCAAAACAGGGAATGATATTGATCTAAGTAATAAAGTATTTCTAGAATTAAGCAAGTCATTAGATGAGTTTGGAAGTTCCTTTAATGAGTTATATAAGGAAGTAAATTCGATGAGTGCAGAAATTACAAGTATCGGATCGATTACTGAGACGATTAAGGAGATTTCCTCACAGACCAATTTACTTGCTTTAAATGCAGCGATTGAATCTGCAAGAGCAGGGGAAGCAGGCAAGGGGTTTGCTGTTGTTGCAGATGAAATCAGGCATTTAGCAGAGGCAAGCGAAAGCAGTGTAAATGAAATTGGTCAGATTATTGATAGCGTACTAGTAAGCGGTAAAAATCTTTCAGATTCCACGAATCGTCTAAATAAGAAGATGACAGAGCAGAAAGAGCGAGTAGAGGTGACAATCGACTCCTTCCAGACAATTGCAGCTTCCATGGAAGAAATCATTCCAATGACAAGCGCAATTGCAGATGCATCCAATGACAGTATGTGCAAGAAGGATGAAATGCTTATGCTTGTAAATGGCGTAAGTGCGGTTTCGGAAGAGCTTGCAGCAACGGCAGAGGAAGTGGCAGCAACGGCAGATGAGTTTGGCTCTACAAGCATGGTTGTTAAAAATGTGTCCGATGAAGTTGCAGAAAGTATCACTACTTTAGAAGCACAGATTGCTAACTTTAAGCTGGTATAGTAAATACAGGATTTTATAATAGATTATATGAAAGGGGTGTCATAATTGCGTGGCATCCCTTTCTTGTTTTGAACAAAGCGCAAAAGAAAGTTTTCTTTGTTGAAACTTGTCAGTAGTATATGGTAAACTGAAAGCACATATTAGTACAAGGAGAGGAAATAGGACAGATGAGTAGTTTACATAAAAATGGGGAATACCGCGAAAGCAACACTAGATTAGAGCGTTTAACATTAATTGAGCATTGGAAGAATCCAGTCTTTTCATTAATGAGAGATAATAGCCCGATTATTGATGGGGTATTTGAAATCTTTCTTACTACAAACAGTATCAATGAAAGAGTAAAGAAATTAAAGAATAAAGAGAAATATTCCTATTGTCAGGTTCCTGTAATCCAGGTAATTGATGCAATTTTCCATCAGACATGCAGAGGATTAGCGATTCATGGACTTGCACCGGAAGAATTATATATTACAAAGACAGATCTACGTCCAATTGAGGAGCAGGCAGATACAATTGTAACATTTATGGCAGTTGCAGCGGAACGTCTTACAAAGGCAGATGCGTTAAGTCGTTTATTAGAAAAAGAGTTTTATATGTTAGGACATATTCCAAGAGAATTTAATCCAGAAGAGGATTTATTTACTTTTGACACGATTGAGATGGAAGAACAGCAATATGTTAAGCTATTTATTACAAGAGATCATGCAAGAGAGAATAACAACCGTAACTTTGAAATTTGTATGTATACATTAGGCGAGTTGGTAGAAGGATTTAAAGGCCGTTATGGATTAGCATTTGAACCAAAAGAGGATTACACAGTTTCTTATGGTGCTGAAGACCTTTAAAGTTCTGGAGAGGGGCTGTCGCCCTTGAAGGAATTCAAAGGTTTTTCATTAAAATAATGTAAGTTTACGAAAAAATGGAGGGGAGCTTTCCTAACAATACTATTGTTAGAAACTTCCCTCCATTTTTCTGTATATTGACAGATTAGGCAAAAAAGGAGTATAGTAGATGTAAAAAAAAGGTAAAACAAACGATGTGTTGTAGGAGGAACGATGAAAATGAAGAAAAAGATCTTTGCAATCTTTTTATGTACAAGCCTATTAATGGGATGCTCAAGTACGGATGTAGTGAAAACTGAGAATACTGCAACGAAGCAGGAAGCAAAAAAAGAGGAATTAGTAAATACAGTGGCTTGTAAGGTTGTAGATACATATGATGAAGCAAAGGTAGCTTCTACGGTTCAAAAGTTAGAGAAGAGGGCAAAGATTTATTCTGCCACTGCAAAGATTACTGCAAATAAGCAGGACTCAACAGTAACCATAGAACTACCGGATATTAAGACAAATGAAGAGGTACAAAGCATTGTAAAGGATATCACTGGTGTTGGTGCGATTACATTTGATGATGAACAACATAAGACATTGCTTACTAGCAAGTCAATTAAAGAAGCAACCGTATCTCCAGTAAGTAATACGGCAACCAGTACAGAGGCTAACTATGCGGTAACATTTAAGTTTAACGAGGATGGTGCAAAGAAGTTTGCCACGATTACAAAGAATAATCTAGGAAAACAAATTGCGCTATGCTGTGATCAGGCAACGATCTTAAAAGCAACTGTAAGTACGGTTATTGTAGATGGAAACATTATGTTAGATGGATTTACAACAAAACAAGAGGTTGAGTCGATTGTTGCAAAAGTACAAGATGGCGGATTAGATGTAAAACTAGAAGTTCAGTAAAAGAACGTAGGGTATCTTCCATATGGAATAGAAAATCAAGATGAGAGTTTCGTAACAGCATAGTATTGTTACGGACTCTCATTTTTTTATTGGTACATGCATATATTTGTTACGTACATATAAATTTTCTTATGTTGGAGGAGCTAGTATGAAGCGAAAAATTCTTAGCATCTTGTTAGGATTTGCGATGGTGGCAGCGTTGCTTTCAGGATGTGGCGGTTCCAAGGATGCAGATAGTGAAGCATCCGGTACAAATGGAAAAAAGGATGCCTCAAAGATCAAAGTAGGTGTTATTTATGTTGGAGATGAAAATGAAGGATATACGGCAGCGCATATGGACGGAATTAAACAGATGGCGGCAGAGTATGGACTTAGTGCAGAACAGATCATTGAAAAGACTTGTATAAAAGAAGATGAGTCCTGTTATGATGCAGCTGTGGATTTGGCAGACCAAGGATGCAATATTATTTTTGGCAATAGCTTTGGACATGAGGATCATTTAATTCGGGCTGCAAAAGAGTTTACGGATGTAGAGTTTTGTCATGCAACAGGATATCAGGCAGCATCCAGTGGATTAAGCAATATGCATAATTATTTTGATAATATATTTGAAGCAAGATATGTTTCTGGTGTGGTAGCCGGAATGAAGTTACAGGAGATGATTGATAATGGAACGATTACAAAAGATAAGGCAAGGATTGGCTATGTAGGAGCATTTCCATATGCAGAAGTAGTTTCCGGTTATACCGCATTTTATCTTGGTGTAAAGAGCATTGTTGATTCAGCTACGATGGAAGTCCGCTATACAAACAGCTGGGCAGATTCCTCGTTAGAAGGTGAGACAGCAACCGCTTTGATTGCAGATGGATGTATATTAATCAGCCAGCATGCAGATACCACAGGCGCACCTTCCGTTTGTGAGACCAAAGGGATTCCTGTTGTAGGATATAATGTAGATATGGCATCTGTTGCACCTAAGACCGCATTAACTTCTCCAACAAATAACTGGGGTGTATATTATAAATATGCAATTGGCTGTATATTGGATGGAACAAAGATGGATGCAGATTGGTGTAAAGGATATGCAGAGGATGCAGTAGGGATTACGAAGTTAGGGACAGCTTGTGCAAAAGGAACGCAAGAAAAGGTTGATGAAGCAATTAAGGCAATCAAGGATGGCTCATTGCATGTATTTGATACCTCTAAGTTTACGGTAGGTGGAAAGACCATGAATACTTGGAAGAATAAAGCAGGCGTGGAATATATAAAAGATGGATATTTCCATGAGTCAGAAGGAATATCCGCTCCAGCATTTGAACTTAGAATAGATGGAATTACAGAAAAATAAGAAAACAGTGTAGAGCAATAGGAAGCGCGTAACAGTGAGAACTTGTTGCGCGTTTCTAGGTTAAGGGGGAAGATGGGTGCAGGAGGATCTTGCAATAGAACTTAAAAATGTAACGAAGTGTTTTGGAGAAGTAATGGCTAACGATCATATCAGCCTATCCGTAAGAAAGGGAGAAATCTTATCGATCTTAGGGGAAAACGGCAGCGGAAAGACAACGCTTATGAATATGATATCAGGCATTTATTATCCGGACAGTGGAACGATTAAGGTTGAGGGAAATGAAGTAACCATCCGTTCGCCGAAAGATGCATATGCACTTAAGATTGGCATGATTCATCAGCATTTTAAACTCATTCAGATCCTGACGGCAGCAGAAAATATTATCCTTGGAAGGAAAGGACCGAATCGGCTGCACATGGATCAGGTAGAACAAGAAATATCAGAACTAGTTCATAAATATGGTTTTGAGCTCACTCCTTCCCAGAAGATTTATAATATGTCGGTTTCACAAAAACAGACCGTAGAAATTGTAAAGATATTATATCGTGGGGCAAATTTATTAATCTTAGATGAACCAACCGCAGTACTTACGCCACAGGAGACAGAAAAATTATTTGATGTGTTACGGAATATGAAAAAGGATGGAAAGTCCATTATTATCATTACCCACAAGCTAAATGAAGTGTTGGAGATTTCAGACCGAGTTTCTGTGCTTCGAAAAGGTAAATACATTGGTACAGTGGAGACAAAAGATGCAACCCTAGAATCTTTGACAGAAATGATGGTAGGAGAAAAGGTGGTACTGGATATTAATCGGGCCGAAACAACAAAGAGAGAGAAACGAATTGATATGCGGGGCATAACGGTTAAGAATAAAGAGGGGGTCAAAGTACTTCGAGAGACCTCCTTTACCGCATATAGCGGAGAAATCTTAGGAGTTGCAGGCATCTCCGGAAGTGGACAGAAGGAATTGTTAGAGGCAGTAGCCGGGCTTCAGGAAATCGAAAGTGGAGAAATCTTATATTATAGTCCGGAAGGAAAAGTGGAGAAAATCTCAGATATGAAGCCAATCGATATCCGGAATTTACATATTTCCCTTTCCTTTGTACCGGAGGATCGACTGGGAATGGGGTTGGTTGGGTCTATGGATTTGACCGACAATATGATGATTCGAAGCTACCAGGAAGGAAAACATTTTATTGCAAATCGGAAGAAGCCTCATGCACTGGCAGAACAAGTAGTTAGTGAGCTGGATGTGACAACGCCAAGTATTGAGACACCTGTAAGCCGTCTTTCAGGAGGAAATGTACAAAAGGTGTTGGTAGGGCGGGAGATTGCATCGAATCCTACCGTGCTGATGGTCGCTTATCCAGTGCGTGGGCTAGATATTCATTCATCCTATACTATTTATAATCTATTAAATAGTCAGAAAATCCAAGGAGTTGCAATAATTTGTGTTGGCGAGGATTTAGATGTGTTATTGGAATTATGTGATCGTATCCTTGTATTAAATGGAGGAGAAGTTACGGGAATTGTAGATGCCAGAACCACCACCAAGGAAGAAATTGGCGTGCTGATGGCAGGCTCCAGAAAGGAGAAGAAAGCCAATGCTTAGGGAAAGTGCAAAGAGCAGAGAACCATTCGTACGTATGGTAAAACGGGATCGTATTGGGACAAAGAAAGCGATTGGAATACGGATTACAGCGGTCATTCTGTCTTTAGTTGTCTCTGGAGTTGTAATTGTCAAAATAACAGGACAAAATCCTCTTGAAGTCTATGAGGGAATTGTAAGTGGAGCAATCGGCACAGATCGGCGTGTATGGGTCACGGTTCGTGAGATTATGGTATTGCTGTTAATTTCCGTTGGATTAATTCCGGCATTTAAAATGAAATTCTGGAATATTGGGGCAGAAGGGCAGATATTAGTTGGCGGTCTAGTAGCTGCTGCTATCATGATTTACGCTGGAGATAGGCTTCCTAGCTGGCTGATCATTGTATTAATGTTTGTAGGAAGTGGATTGGCAGGGTTGATCTGGGGCATGATACCGGCCATTTTTAAGGCTATCTATAATACAAATGAAACGTTATTTACGTTAATGCTAAATTATGTGGCGATGCAGCTAGTTACCTTTTGTATTGTTTTTTGGGAGAAGCCGGTAGGTTCCAATACGGTCGGAGTCATCAATAGCAGCAGTGGAAAGGGGTGGTTTCCTGAATTATTCGGAAATTCTCAACTGCTAAATATCCTTGTTGTTTCAGCGGTTACAATCGGCATGTTTATCTATATGAAATACAGCAAGCAGGGATATGAGATTGCAGTAGTTGGGGAAAGTGAGGATACGGCAAATTATGCTGGGATCAACGTAAAGAAGGTAATAATTCGTACCGTCATGATTTCCGGCGCCATTTGTGGAATTGCAGGAGCAATTATTGTTGGCGGATGCAGTCATACCATTTCCACAAGTACGGCAGGAGGCAGAGGGTTTACGGCAATTATCGTGACTTGGATGTCGAAATTTAATCCATTTGTAATGATCCTTGTTTCGGCATTCTTAGTATTTATGCAACAAGGCTCTGTACAGATTGCCAGCCAGTTTGGGCTAAATCAGAATGCATCGGATATCATTACAGGAATTCTCCTATTCTTCTTAATCGGATGCGAATTCTTTGTTACTTATAAAGTGGAATTTCGTAGAAGGAATAGGGGGTAGCGCAGATGTCAGTATTAATTACCTTTATACAAAAGGCCATTGGCCAGGCGGTGCCAATCTTATTTGGTGCGACAGGAGAAATTGCAATTGAGAAATCAGGCAATCTTAATCTTGGAATTCCAGGCATTATGTATATGGGAGGCATTGCAGGACTTATGGGGGCATTTTTCTATGAAAAAAGTACCTCAGCGCCAAATGGTGTGATTGGCCTTTTAATCTCCTTTATTTGTGCACTTTTGGCTTCAGCCATTGGAGGAGCAATCTATAGTGTGCTTACAATTACTTTGCGCGCCAATCAAAATGTGGTTGGTTTAGCATTGACCACATTTGGCGTGGGATTTGGCAATTTTTTTGGCGGATCCATTTCTAAATTGGCAGGCGGAGTTGGACAGATTTCCGTTGCCACCACTGCAGAGGCGTATCGAGCAACCATTCCAGGGCTTTCTAAAATTCCTTTGATTGGACCGGTGATCTTTTCTTATGGATTCTTAACCTATTTATCCATACTGGCAGCAATTGTGCTGGCATTCTTCCTAAAGAAGACAAGAATTGGTTTGAATTTGCGCGCAGTCGGAGAAAGTCCTGCTACAGCGGATGCAGCAGGCATTCATGTGTCCAAATATAAATATATTGCAACTATTACAGGGGCAGCCATAGCAGGTCTTGGTGGCTTGTTCTTTGTTATGGATTATATGGGTGGCACTTGGATTAATAATGGATTTGGGGATCGTGGGTGGCTTGCTATTGCCTTGGTCATTCTTGCCTTATGGAATCCAACTCGTGCAATCTGGGGATCCGTTGTGTTTGGCGCATTGTACATCCTTTATATCTATATCCCGGGGCTATCAAGAGCAATTCAGGAATTATTTAAGATGCTTCCGTATGTAGTAACCATACTTGTATTAATTATTACAAGCAGACGAAATAAGAAAGAGAACCAGCCGCCGGCAAGTCTTGGAGAAGCATATTTTAGAGAAGATCGATGAAAAATAATTGTAGTAATATAAGGAAAATGAATTCGGATTATCTGCATTGCGTTTACATTTTACTTTCAATATGGTATAAGATAAGACTAGTAAAGTGAGTGGACGGGAAATAAGGAGTTAGAGTAAGATGCGTGATATTTGGAATCCATGGCATGGATGTAAAAAGGTCAGTGAAGGCTGTAAGCATTGCTATATGTATTTTCTGGATCAGAAAAATAATAAAAATGGCGCGGATATATATCGGACGAAAGCTGGATTTTACTATCCCATTCAAAAAGACCGAAAGGGAGCTTATAAGATTAAGAGTGGGGAGGAACTGAAAGTCTGCCTGGTTTCTGATTTCTTTTTAGAAGAAGCCGACGAATGGAGAAATGAAGCATGGGAAATGATCCGTGAGAGAAGTGATGTGAGATTCTTTCTGCTGACAAAACGCCCAGAGCGAGTAAAGGACTGCCTTCCCAAAGGCTGGGGAGATGGCTGGGAAAATGTATTCTTCAATGTGACTTGTGAAAATCAAAGACGTGCAGACGAAAGAATCCCTATTTTATTAGACCTGCCATTTAAACATAAAGGCATTATGTGTGCTCCTTTTATTGGTTCAGTCAGCATAGAGAAGTATCTACAGGAGGGCCAGATCGAGCAGGTAATCTGTGGCGGAGAAAACTATGATGGAGCAAGGCCTTGCAATTATGACTGGGTTAAGTCATTACAGGCGGAGTGTGTGGCGCATAACGTCACATTCTGTTTTAGTGAAACAGGAAGTAATTTTATAAAAGATGGGAAGCTATATTATATGCCAAAGAAATCAGTACAGAAGCTGATGGCATTTAAATCGGGCATGAATTATCAAGGAAAGCCCATGGAATTCAAGTTATGTTATGCTCATGGCGGACCGATAGACAAAGAGGACTTACACGTTCCCTTGTATAAAGAAAAATGCGAGCAGTGTTCCCATAAGATAATCTGCAATGGCTGCAGTAACTGTGGACGCTGTGAAAAATAAGAAAAGTGAAGCAGGAGAAGGAAATGGATCCAACAATTCGAAGTAATATAAAGATTGGTGCGACAGTATTAGTCGTGCAAAAACAAGATCAGCGAACTGGAAAGCTGACAGAGGGCGTGGTACAACGACTCTTAACGAATTCACAAAGACACCCAAGAGGAATTAAGGTAATGTTAACAAGCGGAATTGTTGGCAGAGTACAAAAGATTATGTAGCTGTGTGGGGAGTGGCAAATGAATAAGTATTTGCCATTCCCGTAGACACAACGTATAATAAGCAGATAGAGTGATATCATAAATTACATAAGTGAAAGGAACATAAAACCTATGACACAATATAAGTTAGACACAAATATACTTAAAGCGGTAGAGACACAGATCATTAAAAATGAACCAACATGTGCAAGAGTAGCATTTAATCGATTAATGGAACTTGGCTACACTCAAATTCAGACATTAGAGTTAATCGGAAGCGTGTTAGTTACGTATATGAATGATAAGATGATGTTTGGAGCTGAATTTGATGAAGCAGAATACTCTCTCAAATTAGATCAATTATATAAAGACTCAGCAACTCTTAAAGTGGAAGAAGTAAAGCTAGATGATATTTTAACAGAAAAGCATGCAGGATATAATGCTCTTATGAACGATGACAAAGAGGCAATGGCAACCCATTTTCTTGCTGGAGTTGAAAAGGTTAAAGAGCTTGTAAAACAAGAGTATCCTGATCATAAACCTGAACTTATGGAAGTAGAAGGGAAGACAGAATTCAAATATGGCTTACTATCATGGTTTGAAGATATTGAACGTGAACTTGGCAACGCAGGAAAACAGCAAGAACGAATTGATTACTGCAAACAGCTAATGGAAGTGTTTACATGGAAAGAAGAATCTGTGGATGCATTTAATGCAGCAATTGGTGAAGCTTACTGTAAAATGGGAAAAGAAGCAGAATGTAAAGAGTGGTTTGATGAATTGCTTGCGAAGAAGCCGGGAAGCCCTTGTGTAATCGATAGCTATTTAGGCTGTTTGATGACAATGGGACAGGCGGATCTTGCAATGGAAGTAGTGAAGAAAGAAATCGACATGGAGATGGAATGTGAGTTAGATACAGAGACTATGTTCTATCGTGCACAATCCTTATGTGAAGCAGCAGGTGATGTAGAAACTGCCAATGTATTCAAAGAAAAGATTGCAGCATTTCATGGTAAATGTTTAGAGTTTGCAAAGGCATATGAAAAGCATAAGGTAAATCAAAAACAGCAGACAAAGGTATATCCAAATGATCTTTGTCCTTGCGGCAGCGGAAAGAAATTCAAAAAATGCTGTGGTAAATAATATAGACAGGCAGTACAAGCTAAAGAAGTTTGTACTGCCTTATTTTTTTGCATTGACAAATATTGGAAGTTAAGCTACTATACTGTTTAGAAGCTAAACAGTATACACACTAAACAGTATAGTAATAAAACAATAAGTCAGGAGGAAAGTTATGGATAATTTCGAAACGATCAGTAATTTAATGGAGCGATGCATTCACAAGTACATGCAAACGGAGAATAGGAAGCGTCATTATGGAACCGATAGCTTATTTTCACGGGCAGAAATCCATACAATTGCAGCTATTGGGGATATGCCAAATAGTAATCTGACTTCACTTGCAAAATTTCTTGGGATTACTAAGGGGGCAGCATCCCAGATGGTTTACAAGCTCGTAGATAAAGGAGCCATAAAAAAAGAGATATCTCCTAATTCAGATACAGAGATCTGTCTGACATTAACGGAGATGGGAAAGAAAGCATATGCATCTCATCAAAGATTTCATGAGAATGCCAATGAGCGGTTTTTTAATACTTTACGGGATACTCCGGAAGAAATACAAAAATATATGATTTACATATTAGAAGAATTTGATCATGCAATGGATGAACATAGGGAGTAGATAGGGAGAGTAGATAATTCGAAAGGGGCGCTCGTATATGTTTCAACTAATCAGTAAGATTTTTATTAAGGAGCAACAAAATTATTCCTCACCAAAGGTAAAGCAAGAGTATGCAAAATTATGTGGTATTCTTGGAATTGCAATTAATATTGTTTTATTTTTGATAAAATATACGATTGGTATGGCTAGTGGCTTAGTATCCATACAGGCAGATGGATTAAATAACCTTAGCGATGTGGTCGTTGCTTCCATTTCATTATTAGGATTTTTTATTGCAGGAATTGGTGCAGGAGACCATCATCCATTTGGGCATGGAAGATTTGAATGGATTACGGGTATCTTCTCAAGCACCGTTGTCATTTACCTTGGAATTACGCTTGTGAAAGACTCCATTCAGGCAATTAGAAAGCCGGTACTAATGAACTTCAGCAGCTTGATGTGTGCTATGCTTATTCTTTCTATTGGTGCAAAATTCTATATGTATTTATATAATAAGAGAATTGGAGAAAAGATTGGTTCGATCAGTCTAAATGCAACGGCAGCAGATAGTTTAAGTGATATGGTTTCTACTGCAGTAATTTTAGTCAGCGTACTTGTTCAGAAGTACACAGGGCTTCAAATTGATGGCTGGGCAGGACTGGTCGTTGCAGTTATCATCATTGTTTCCGGAATTCAGTCTATGTCCAAAGGAATTGAACGAATACTTGGGAAGACAATGGATGATAATACAATGGAGAAAATCGAGAGAATTTTAGCAGAGTATCCAATGATTGATGGAGTAAGTAATCTGTTCATTCATGACTATGGTATGGGTCATATGGCTATATCTATGCATATTGAGGGGAATAATCAGACTAAGAAAGAGGAACTGACCATGATTGCAGAAGAGCTTTCCTTTCGCCTATATCAGAAGTTCGGATGTGAGGCAACCATCCAAGTAGATATTTTAGATGTGGATGTCACAACAACAGAACAGGTGAAGGGGATTGTAGATGACACTTTGAAGAAAATCAAGGCAACGGCATATTCGAAAGAGATACGTGTGCTTCCGACAGAAAACCATACCATTCTTAACCTGACTATTGCCTGTGATCATATGGAGCAAAAGAGAGAAGAGATCATAAAAGAAGAATTGGAACATGTCTTTCAAAGGATAAGTCCAGAGTATCAAGTGAAAATCCGATTTGTACTGGAAGTACTTAATAAGACATTGGCACTCTAGAATTTACATTTTACATAAGAAAGATTGTGTTTTACTTGACTTTGAGTGTACTCCAAGGAGTACACTTTATTAAGCTGCATACGTTAAGTGACAAAAATAGAAAGTGGTATATGGTAAAATTAAAAAAGAGAAAAAGAGGTAAGGAGAAAAAATGAGAAACAAACTAAATCCAACTAAAAAAATGGTGTTAACGGCTACCTTTATAGCACTTGGCTTGGTATTACCATTCCTCACAATGCAGATCCCTAGTATTGGTAATATGTTATGTCCTATGCATATTCCAGTCTTGCTGTGTGGATTCCTTTGTGGAGGACCTTACGGACTGATTGCAGGCTTATGTCTTCCTGTATTACGAAGCCTGTTATTTGGTGCACCTGTTTTAATGCCAACAGCACTTGCAATGTCTTTTGAGCTAGCTGCGTATGGACTGGTCAGCGGAGTTCTGTATGACTTATTAAAAGGTGTAAAGTTAAGAGCTTATATTACTTTAATTGGCGCTATGGTAATTGGGCGAATCATCTGGGGAATTGCAGCATTTTGTATTTATCATGCAATTGGCAATGTATTTACATGGAAACTGTTTGCAACGCAGGCATTTCTTCGGGCGATTCCGGGAATTATTCTTCAGTTAGTGTTTATTCCGCTAATTGTAATACAGTTAGAAAAGGTATTTGCAGGAGAGTTTGGCTATGAACGAAGATAAGTTACGAATGCAGGAAAGCTGTAAGAAGAAATTTGAGAAAGCAGTGACAGCCGTCAATGAGTTGGTTAGGAATTCTAAGAAACAAGTGTTAGTCGTTGGTATTGATGGGATGTGTGCCAGTGGAAAGACCACTCTTGGCTACTATCTGAAAAGCCTTTTTGACTGTAACCTGTTTCATATGGATGATTTCTTCTTACAGCCATGGCAGAGGACGATGGAACGTCTGAATGAGGTTGGAGGAAACGTGGATTATGAACGATTTAAAGAAGAAGTATTAGACCGCGTTCTTAGTCAACAGGAAGTAGAGTATCGCCCTTATCGCTGTATGGAAGGCGTGATTATGGAAGGGCAAATGATTCCTTGGAAGCGATTAACAATAATTGAAGGCAGTTACAGCTTGCATCCTTATTTTGGAGATTGTTATGATTTACATATTTTTACCCAACTTACAAAACAGGAACAGCTAAATCGGATAAGGAAGCGGAATGGGGAAGAGAAATTAACTCGTTTTGTGAAGGAATGGATTCCAAAGGAAGAGGCCTACTTTGAGAAGTATCAAATTAAAAACAGATGCATTTGTATTGGGCATAATGAATAGCTGAAAACTGGTTGTTCCATTGGTTCTGTATTCTATGTTAAAATAAAGGTAAGAATATGGACGAAAAGAGAGAAGGAATAGGAGTTTTCATTTATGGAAATGGACATCAAAGCATTAACGATATATAAAAAGACCATACCGGAAAGAAAGGCAGTCTATTCAGATTATCCGGAAAATTTACTGCCAGAGCTAAAAGAGTATTTAAGTGAATCAGGAATCAAACAGCTATATTGTCATCAGGCAGAAATGTTTGAAAAGGTATGCGCAAAAGAAAATGTGGTAATTACGACATCCACTGCCAGTGGTAAGACATTAAGTTTTTTATTGCCAGTGCTTCAGGAGATTCTAAAAAATCCGTTAGCAAGGGCAATTTTCATTTATCCAACCAAAGCACTTGCAAGTGACCAGTACCGTGCAATCCTTCCATATTTGGAAGCGTTCGGTGAAGGAAGAATTTCTGCAGGCGTATACGATGGGGATACCCCTACAAATGAGAGAAGCAGGATACGAAAGAATGCAAATATCATTTTAACCAATCCAGAAATGTTAAATGGTGCATTTCTACCAAATCACAGTAAGTTTGGATTCGATTTTATCTTTTCCAATCTGAAGTTTATCGTAATTGATGAGCTTCATACGTATCGTGGGGCATTTGGATCTCACCTTGCCAATGTATTTAGACGTGTCAGCCGAGTATGCAAGTATTATGGTGCAAAGCCACAATACTTGTGTAGTTCGGCAACTATTGCAAATCCAGTGGAACTGGCAAAAGAAATTTGTGGACAGGAGTTTGGTCTGGTAGACCGAGATGGTTCCCCATCATCAAAGAAAAATTATGCCTTAGTGCAGCCGCCAAAGATTTTAGGACAGGATAAACGTTATTACGGGCAAGTACAGTCCTCCACGGTGGCAGCAAGCTTAATACCAAAGCTTGTGGAAAATAGCAATAGCTTTATTGCATTTGCAAAATCCAGAAGAAATGTGGAAGTCGTATTAAAGGAAGCTCGTGACAAGCTCGAGACAGAAAGCTTCTTTGGAGGCTCTCTTACCGAAAAAATCTCAGGCTACCGAGGAGGCTATACTCCGTTGGAGCGAAAAGAAATAGAGAGTAAGATGATTTCCGGAAAGCTAAGTGGCCTAGTATCGACCAATGCCTTGGAACTTGGTATTGATATCGGTAAGATTGATACAACAATCCTAATTGGATATCCAGGCACAAGAGCTTCCTTCTGGCAACAGACAGGAAGGGCCGGTCGAAGCGGAATGGAATGTACCAATTACTTAATCTTAGAAAACCTTCCATTTGATCAATATATTGCAATTAATCCGGACTGGCTGTTTGAGAGCAGCAGTGAAAATGCAGTCATTGATAAGAACAATCTTTTAATCGAACTTGCTCACATCCGCGCAGCGGCAGCAGAGATCCCATTAACTTTAGATGATATCTCGTTATTCCCGGATTTAGGGGAGTCTATTCCGGTTCTTCTACGTGCCAGTGAGCTGGTAAGTCAAAATGGAAAATTTGCATGGTGTGGAACGTCCTTCCCGGCAGGTGATTTTAGCCTTCGTAATATCGATAAGGCAAGATATAAACTGATGAACAAAGAAACGAATCAAGAGATTACCCAGATGGATGAGATGCAGGCATTTCGTGAGATCCATAAGGGAGCCATCTATATGCATGATGGAGCTCAGTACCAGGTCATTGACTTGGATGTGGAAAGCAGGACGGCATATGCAATCCCATTTAACGGCAATTACTATACAATGCCAGGTGGTAATACGAATATCCGAATTATCCATAGTGCCAAGGATATGGAATATAAACGAAGCCATATTAATTTTGGAGAGGTCAACGTAGATGACGTGGTGTACATGTACAAGAAACTACAGTTCCACAATCATCAGAACTTGGGATTTGAACAGCTAGAAAAGCCTTTGGCAAAGGATTTTGATACGGAAAGTACCTGGATTAGAATGCCGGATAATGTGGTAAGCGTTTACCGCAGGCTGCTTACCGAAAGTGCCAATGGAAAAATTATTCGAAACAATCATTTTGAAGGGCTATGTCATGCTATTAAGAGTGCAGCAATGATGGCAACCATGACGGAACAGGAAGACATTGGCGTTACCATGTCCAACAACGCGATTGAACTTAGCGATAACTTCGACGATCAAGTATTTTTATTTATCTATGATAAGTATATCGGCGGCTTAGGCTATTCCGAAAAAGTGTATGACCTAATTCCTGATATTCTTGAAAAAGCAATTCAGATGGTTGGAGGATGTAGCTGTGACAAAGGGTGTGTTGCTTGTATTGGAGACTATAAGTTAGATAAGAAGGTTGTGCTTTGGGGACTTAATAATATGCTAGAGGAATTAGAGGCACCAAAAGATATCAAGCTAATTGAATATGCACCATCCACCTTTATGAAGAAGCCATTTTCCTTTGAAGAGCTTCCTGAGAAATGGAAGGAGTTCTGTATGTATTTACAGGAGAATGGAGAGTCCTTCGCCTCCTTTTTAAGTACGGTCAAGAAGGTGGAAGTGAAGGAACGATGCCTGCAGTTGGAAGTCGCATCCGCATTTTATAAGCAATGGATTTTGGAAGAAACAAATAAGAAGAGCTTAGTGAACATTATTGGTTTTTATACCGATGCAGAGCAAAACCTGGAGCTTGTAATCACCATACCGGAAACGCCGGAAGATAAAAGTGAAGTAAAAGAAAAATTAGAACGAAGATATGAGAATTTGACATAAATAGGAGGCATCCATGCAGCTAGAGGAAATTATAGGGAGGCTGAATGAATATCAGAAACAGGCAGTGTTGGATGACAGTGATGCCTGTATTGTAAATGCCAATGTGGGAAGTGGGAAAACCACGGTTTTAATCGCAAAGATCATTTACCTTCATGAGATCAAGCAGGTCCCTTACAAAGACATGATGGTACTGACATTTACCAATAAGGCCGCAGGCGAGATTAAGGAAAGACTGTTAGCAAAGCAGCCGGATCTTTCAAAAGAGGAGTTACTTGGATTTGGTACATTTCATAGTGTCGCACTAAATCTATTAAAGACCACGCTTCCTGTGGAGAAGCTGGGCTATACGAAAGAATTTCTTGTGGTAGAGCCGGATGAAGAGTTAGAGTTGGCATCCCAGCTAATTAAGCAGGAGAAACTGGTGATTAAATATAAGAACCGTTTAAAGAAACGGTTAGAAAAAGCAAGGCGCATTACCGACGAGGCAAAGAAAATCTCAAAATATAACGATGATTTATTTCCCCTAATCGAGCTATTAGATCAGGAAAAGGTGAAACAAAATAAGATGACCTTTGATGATTTGTTATCGAATACTATTTTGCTACTGAAGGACGAAACAGTAAGGCATAAGTATATTATCGTGGATGAGGTGCAGGATTGCGACGAGGCACAGCTTGCATTTATTGACCAAATGAAACAGGAAGGTACTAAGTTGTTTTGTGTAGGAGACCCAAACCAGGTGATCTATAGCTGGAGGGGAAGCAGCTTAAGCGCACTTTATACATTAAAGTTTCGTTACAATGCGACGGAAGTATCTCTGCCAATCAATTATCGGTCCAGTACGTCTATTTTGGCAGCAGCCAAATGTTTTTTACAACTGGGTGGTCGCTTAACTGGAAATCGTGAAGAGGGCGAAAAGATTGTAGTTAAAAATCAATACGACACCTTTATTGAGGCAAATGATTTGGCAGACCGTATTAAGAAGCTGCATAGCCAAGGAATTGCCTACAAGGAGATTGCTATTTTTTATCGTCTGCAAAATCAGTCCCAGGTATTTGAGGATGTATTTGCAAAGAATAAAATTCCATTTGAGGTATCCCTAAAAAAGACAATTAAGGATATTCCGGTGTTAAACTGGATAATTCGATTACTTCGTGCTTCGGTCAATGTTACTGATACTGCTGCAATGGTATATGTGCTAAGTAATAAGGAATATGGTGAGCATTTTACAGAGAAAGAAGCAGCAAAGCTTATTGCAGGAACAAGTAAGAAGAGTTCCGTATTGCTACCAAAGATTCGTACATTTGCATTGGAGTGCAATACGATTACAACGCCGGAAGGACTGTATGATTATTTTGCATTAGAGAGCCTGATTCGTCCGACATCTTCACAGTTTTTAGAAGACAAAGAGTCTGTCTTAAAACTACTTGACGTAATCGTAGCGTATGCAAAAGAAAGAAAGCAGACGTTATTAGATGGGCTTCGAGACTTTTTAAATTCCTCTTCCCTATATGGAATTCCAATCTTAAAGAAAGAAGTTGATGATAACGCGGATTCGGTCAAGCTAATGACCCTTCATGCATCAAAAGGCTTAGAATTTTCCCATGTCTTTATTACTGGCGTGAATTATGGCTTGATTCCCTTGCAGACAAGAAGTTTTGAAGAGGAAGAAGAGGAGCGACGCTTATTCTTCGTAGGCATTACAAGGGCGAAGGATTATCTGGAGTTGTCCTATTACACCAATCCAGGGAGCTATCAGGCGGCCCCTGGGGAAAGCAGATATATTAAAATGATTCCAAAGGATCTGATTCAAGGTGAGGCAAGGGAAGAACAAAAAGTAAGCCTAAAGGAATTAAAGCGACAAGTTCTTATGGAAAAAGAAGAGGCTAGACTTACAAAGAGCAAGGAAGAGGAAATGGAAGTTATTGCAGTAGACAATGAGACATCCGTTATAGAAGCAGAGACCCAGCAGGCAAAAGAAGAACGAAGAGTAAGCCATAATAAATATGGAATAGGAACCGTAGTAAAAGAGGATGACATTATGATTACCGTTGCATTTGAAGGCTATGGTGAAAAAGAATTTATAAAAGCATTTAGTGAGCTAGAAGACTTAGAATAGAGAAACTAGGATAAAAGAGCATATGCCATCACAAGTAGTCCTTTTGGTGGCAGTGTGATAAAGGAGTGATAACATGTTTATATTATATATTTTAATTCCCTTGTTAGTTATGATTCCGGTTGGAATTTATCTATACTTTTACCTGTTACGAATGGCAGAGTTTTTTCATTTGGACAGGAAAAAGAAATGGGTGAAGCGAACAGCAGGCGCAATAGCAATTGTACTTATGATCATTTCCGTCAATGTATTTGGAATAGGTTCCGTTGCAATCCTTCATGTAGTCGTGATTTCCTTGATTATGGAAGGAATCAATCGACTGGTAAAGGAGAAGAAAGTCTGGAAAAATGTTTATCGCAGTGGGCTTGTACCTATTTTGTTGACCGCTATAATCTTAACATATGGTTTCTTTAATATACGTAACGTGGTAGAGACGGATTATTCGGTTTATACGGAAAAGGATATTCGGCAAGAAGGCTATCGAGTGGCAATGATCAGCGACCTTCATTATGGGACAACTATGAATGAGAAAAAACTACAATCCTATTGTGACAAGATTAGCCAAGAAAAGCCGGACCTTGTGGTTTTATGCGGAGATATTGTAGATGAGGATACAACCAAAGAGGAGATGCAAAGCGCATTAAAGATATTATCAAGTATAAAGAGTACATATGGAACTTACTATGTGTATGGAAATCATGATTTAAATAATTATGCATCAAAGCCTAATTATACAAAGGAACAGCTAAAAGAAGAATTAGAACAGAATAGTATTCGGATACTAAAAGATGAAACAGTTACAATAAGCAATGATTTTGCAATCGTCGGAAGAAATGATATTGGTTTTGCAAAAGAAGAGCCTAGAAAGTCAAATGAAGATTTAATGAGAGAGGTCGACCAAAAGGACTTTATCCTGTTGTTAGACCATCAGCCATGTGAATTAAAGGAAAATGATCAGACAGGATTTGATTTACAGCTGTCAGGACATACCCATAATGGACAGATTTGGCCGGTAGGTATTCTTAGCAAGCTGTTTGGCATTAATGAAATGAGTTATGGTTACAAACAATTTTCCCATATGCAGGTCATTGTTTCTTCAGGAATGGCAGGCTGGGGATACCCGGTGCGAACGGAGTCCCACTCGGAATATGTAATCATTGATATAAAAAAGAAGTAATGGGAGTGTAACATGAGGATTTCAGTAGTAGGAAGCATTAATATGGATATGACAGTAAAAACAGCTCGTATCCCGGCAAAAGGAGAAACTGTAAAAGGAGAAGACCTTACCTATATTCCAGGTGGAAAAGGAGCAAACCAGGCAGTTTCCATGGCTAAGCTAGGTGCGAATGTGGAGATGTTTGGCTGTGTAGGAGAAGATGCAACAGGAAAACAACTATGCGAGAATCTAGAACAGTATGGAATTGGAACAGCACAAATTAAGACAGTGGGACAGGTTCCAACAGGACTTGCCCTAATTACGGTAGGGGAACAGGATAATACAATCGTAGTCGTGGCGGGTGCAAATGATTATGTCACAATTCCATATATTGAAAGCATTAAAGAGGAACTATTAAAATCAGAACTTGTACTGTTACAGCATGAGATTCCAGAGGAAACGGTAGAGTATGTAATTGACTTATGTTATGAAGCAAAAATTAAAGTGATCTTAAATCCGGGTCCGGCAAGAAAAGTAAAGCCAGAATACATTGAAAAAGCCAGTTTCCTTACTCCAAATGAACATGAAGCAGCCATTCTGTTTGGAACAGACCAGTCGTTAGAAGAGCTGGTAAAAGAGTATCCAGAGAAGTTAGTGATTACTAAGGGAAAAGAAGGAGCCATCCTGAGTGACAATGACAAGAACGTAGTAACTATACCTGCAGGAAAGGCCGCAGTCGTTGATACAACAGGAGCAGGAGATACGTTAAATGGCGCGTTTGCAGTACAGATTGCAAATGGAAATTCTGTAATTGAATCCTTACGTTTTGCAACCATTGCAGCTAGTCTCTCAACGGAGAAATTTGGAGCACAAGGTGGGATGCCAACGTATGAGGAAGTCGTAAGAAAGATGAAATAAGAGAATAATAACTAGCCTGAAGAGATTGCCAAAAGAAAGGCCATCTCTTCAGAGAATTAGGGATAATAAACAATAGAAAATAAGATGTTTCCTTTCCCAAGGAGCCCAAAATGTATTATAATGAGTATAGAATGTAATCTTAAAAGGATGGGGGTATCATTATGAATACAGTCTGGTTCTATAAAATGATAGGAAAGGCATATGACCTTTTAGATGTTACATATTTTCGCAATGCTAACAGAAGTCCTAGAGTGGCAGTACTAAATCTGATACCAAAAGAGAAGGAACTTAAGGTACTAGAGTTATGCACGGGAACTGCAACAAATTGTATTAAAATTGCAAAGGCAAGACCGGATGCAATAATTATTGGGGTAGACCGTTCCAAAGAAATGCTGTCCATTGCAAATCGTAAGATTAAGAAAGAACGAGTAAGCAATATACGATTAAAACGAAGGGAAGCAAGTAATACCAACCTTCCTGACAAAAGCTTTGATGTTATTATTTTGTCCTTGGTACTTCACGAATGTACTAACAAAGAAGCAAAGGTAATTATGAAAGAGGCTAGCAGACTATTAAAGGATACGGGAAAGATTCTTGTGACAGAATGGGAAGAAAGCAAGGAGCCATCAAAACGAGCAATGTTTTACCCAATTAAGAAGCTTGAACCAAAGGAATATTACGAGTTTTCCAAACAAGATATGAAGAAGTATATGAAGGAAATGGGGTTTGAACTTCGTTATACAAAGCACTGTGATTATACTAAGATCATGGTGCTAAAGAAGCTAAAGAAAGAATAGATAATAAAATAAACAATCAATAAATAGGAGACGATCTATGGCATACAAAGCAGTTCTATTTGATTTTGACTATACACTAGGAGATTCTACAAAGGGCATTATAGAATGTATGGACTTCGCCTTTGAAAAAATGGGATGTATGAAAAAGTCAGAGAATGCAATAAGAAAAACAATCGGGCATCGATTACAGGATGCATATGTTCAGCTGGAACAAGATGAAGATATGGGTAATAGCGAATTATTCAAGAAATATTATTTAGAAAAAGCAGACGAAGTTATGACGGATTCCACGACCCTATATCAGGGTGCTAGTGACATAATCAAGGCATTAAAGGAGAAAGAAATAAAACTAGGAGTGGTGACAACAAAGCAACGATATCGAATTCTTGATATATTGAAGAAGTTTAATATAAAACAATATTTTGATGTGGTCATTGGTGGGGACAGTGTACATAAAGAAAAGCCGGATCCAGAGGGCTTAGTGTTAGCAATGGATTTATTAAAGATGGAGCGAGAGGATATTTTATATGTTGGTGACAGCCTTGTCGATGCTAGGACTGCAAAGAGTGCGGGAGTAGACTTTTTAGCAGTTCTGACCGGAACAACGATGAAGGAAGAATTTAGAAAATATCCGTATACGCAGATTATAAAAGATGTAAGCCATATGGTTGTATGAGAAAAAATTGAGTGTTATAATAAAAACTGCAAAGAAAAAAACACATCCCGGTTGGTAGTCCGGGAGCAATGTAAGCTGACGCAGAGCGCGTATTGGATTGTCAGTAACCTGCCTCCTTGGTTGTCCATTCTTTGAGTAATCATAAGAGACTACGTAAGTAGCTTTTAGAATAAAAGGAGGGCTTGACATGGACCAGGTAACGGATAGGTGTCTCGTATATTTTGAAGATCCATTTTGGGTTGGTGTATTTGAAGAATGTTGCAATAATAAGATATCCGTCAGTAAAGTAACATTCGGACCCGAGCCAAAGGACTATCAGGTGTACGAATTTATTCAAAAACAATTCTATCAATTGCAGTTTAGTCCGATGTTACAAGTGGATGCTGTGAAAAATAATAAAATTAACCCCAAACGAATGCAGCGTGAGGCTAGAAAGGAAGTAGCCAATGCTGGTATCGGAACAAAATCACAGCAGGCACTGAAAGAGCAGCAAGAACAAAGAAAACTAGACAGAAAAGAAACAAAGAAGAAACGTTTGGAACAGGAAAAAGAAGAACGGTTCTTATTAAAACAACAAAAGAGAAAAGAAAAACATAAAGGAAGATAGCAATTATGAAAATAACAATGTATGGGGCTGCAATTTGTCCCGATTGTGTTGTCGCAAAACAACAGCTAAGTACGAAGCAGGATGTGGAGCTGGAATACAAAGATATTACATCCACAACGGCTACATTAAAGGAATTTTTAAAATTCAGAGATTTTGAACCAATGTTTGAACAGGTAAAAAACGATGGAAAGATTGGAATTCCATTCTTTGTCCTAGAAGATGGAACAAAGACATTTGACATCGAAACCTATGTAGCATTTGATCCGAACTTAGAAAGACCAGTAAATGCATGTTCTATCGACGGAAAGAACTGTTAGATTAAACTCCCAGATCGAATTGTCTGAAAGATAGAGTGCTTAAAGGTCAGCAGGAAAAGTGTAAAGAGTTTTACAAAGGACTGGAGTCTCATAACAATGTGTTCCTACATTGTCGTGAGACTCCAGTTTTTATTTACGCAAACAATGAGCCAAAGTGATGCTAGCATTACCTTGACGACTGTCGCGATAAACTCGCAGAGCATGTTTCCTTTCGTCAACAGCGGAATGAATTTTCGGTTTGAAATTAGCAAGTAACCAGGCACTCTTTAAGAGAAAATGAATAATATAATCATAGCGTGACGCTTATGCTTGGGGGTGAATTCTTGAATGTTGACGGTGTATTGAAATATTTAAATACTGTGGATCACTGGTACTTATCAAGGAATAAAAATCTTTCTGTGATTGCCACTCGGCCAATTAATGCAGAAGAATTTGTAATATATAAAGTAGAACCTTTAGGAAACGATAGTGCAAAGAAGGCATTTTCAGCACTTGAGAATGTTCTTAGTGCAATGGAGTTGCCAGGCATCATTTTATTTTATTGTATCCAAGGCATTAATGGGGGGATCCAGTATTACTATGGGATTAGTATTGATACAACATATACTATGGAGCCAAGAATGAGCCGAAGTGTATTATCACAGGCAAGTATGGTCTTTGAAGCTGTATACTCAGGAAACTTTCCACAAAATCCATTAATTAAGTTAAATAATATTGAAAAATGTGCTATTGCAAAGAGCGTGTATGAGTATTGCTATGCAGGTGTTTTAGAAGGGGTTCCGGGAGAATTTGATACATCTTCCAATGAAATCGGTGCTAATAACGTAAACCGTTCTATGTCAGGAGATAATTTTCTTGTAATTGAATTGGCAAGACCACTTTGCCTTGCGCTTGATAATCAAATATCGTGTAACCTTGAGACAATTACATCTCAGTTAGAACCACTTGCAAACCGTACGGAGAATTGTGTCCATACAGACTCTAAGAATAGCAGTGTCAATGTAAATGAAGGACACTTTTGTTCGAACAGCTATATAAGGGGCAATACGGAGATACGAAGAGAATACCGTTTTTCAGATAACAACCGAGGAGGGACGGCAACACCAGCGTCAAATCAGTCAGCAACCTCATCCCAACAGGGAAATGAGGAGCGGCAGCAGACCAATATTGATAGAGTCAATGATTTAGACGAAGCAGCTTTTGAAGGAGAGTTTCAGGGGACGGCTACAAGTCTGGCGAATTTAGTCAATAATGACTTGCTGGAAGAAGAAGATTTAGAACCTATGGAGGTCAATAAGAGTTCAAATAAGAGCTTAAATCAGAATAAGAAGCCTGTAAGAAATCAAATACACACGCAGCAACTGCCGCAAAAGTCTTGTCCGATGTGTAATCGAAGAAAGCGTCAGCCACAGCTTATGATTCAGGCGCTTAGACCACCTGGAAATATAAATGCAAGGATACAAAACCGTGCAATATCAAGAGGACTTGGAGCACCAAACCTGCCACTAGGAACCACATTAGCATCCCAGTTGGTAGGTGGAAATTTGCCGTTCATTGATGGAGACTTTTTGGTTAGTGATATTGAACGTCAGATCAGTTTATCTAATAGTAATACGTTGTTAAAGACTAATAGTGATAATTTATCCACGACACAGAGTAAATCGGCAACAAGGACCAAGACGTCGACAAGAAATATTTCCAATCGGAATGCCTATAGCTGGGTCCGCTATAATGAAAACTTACTATATAGCCGGTTGGATGTTGGAAAGTCACAGGGATTATATTTGTATACGACTGCGTTATTTGCAGATAGTAATGTAACCTTGATCAAGTTGTCAGCGGCATTGAAATATACGTATAATGCCAGTGGGTATAATAAGATTCCGGTGATCATGACCAATTTATGCAACTATGATCTTAGAATGCAGGCATTTAGTAATTTTCAAATCCCAGAGTATGTTAGGGGAGACGAGCGACTTGGTTTTTCCGATGAAGAAATCCTGTTACGAAGTAATTTTTCTCAATGTCTATCGAGAAGTATTGCTTACGGTGGAAACTGGTTATCCAGTAAAGAGTTAGGTTCTATTTTTGCAGTGCCACAGGCTCAAAATGCGGAGTAATTGAAACTAGAATATTTTGCATAATATGATTTAGTTTAGCGAAAATATTAAGTATAAAAAATTTATAAAAAAGTAAATATTTTACATTTAATATGTTGCATAATTACAAAAATAGGAGTATTCTATAGTTACAAAAGAAACAATAAGGTGTAGGTACGTTAGAGAAAAAATTGTATCTAATGCTTGTATAGAGATTGGAGGTGTAACAGAAAAGTAGCACGAACAAACTCTTGTAAAACGCTAAAGGAGCTTGACATACCTCGCGATTTTTACTTAAGAACGATAGAGGCAAATACATAACGACTTAGTAATACACCAAGCGAAGATTAACATACAATCAGAAGTATAGCATACGTATCCCAAACACAAGGTACAAAACGAAGTTTTGAAATACCTAGTAAGATTATAAGATACATAGCCACAAGATAATTAATAATAAGAACTAATATAATATCCTTTCTTAAAAAGGAAGCTGTTACCCAATCAGGAGCAGCTTCTTTTTTTATTGATAGAAAAGTTCT
>JAUNRX010000030.1 GCA_030539495.1 bacterium
GGAAGGTATGGAAACCATCGGTGTCCTTTTCATTCATTTTCCGGGGATTCACTCCCCGGAAAATGGAAAGAGCCAGTATCACGCAAAGCGTGACACTGGCTCTTTCATTACCTTCAGCACTGGATGAAATCCCATTTCATCCAAAGGCACCGTCCTCGGTGCCTACTCTTTTATTATGTGTACATCAAGCTGATTAAACGGAATGCTGATTCCAGCCTGATCAAGAGCTTTCTTAATCTCCTCTTGTAATCTCCATTTTAATGGCCAGTAACTATCTGTTTCTGTCCATACACGTAATGAAATATTAATTGCACTGTCACCAAATTCGTAAAGGAATACATCAATTGGCTCAGTTTGTAATACTAATTCATTACTTTTACAAATTCCTTGTAATACCGCTCTTACATGGTCAATATCTGCATCGTAAGATACAGGAATCATAATATCTAAACGTCTCTTCTCTTCATTTGTAGAGTTTGTAAGCTGCATATTAGATAAATCACCATTTGGCAATACGATTGATTGATTGTCTACCGTAAGGATATGCGTATAAAAAATATCAATTTTTGTTACCGTACCCTCATTGCCTTCTGCAATAATAAAATCACCCACAACAAATGGTTTTGTAAATAAGATTAATAAACCACCTGCGAAGTTTGCTAATGTTCCCTTTAAAGCAAGACCTACTGCTAAACCTGCAGATCCTAGGATTGCAACGATGGATGTTGTATCAATTCCAAGAATGTTTGCAATGATCATAGCAAGGACAATATAAGATACAGTCTTTACCATAGCACAGATAAATCCGGTTGCACCTTCATCCATTGTAGAACGTTCTAATCCATGTCTTGTCAGCTTTACTGTCCATTTAATTAATTTTCGGCCAATTAAATATACAATAATAGAAAGTAAGATTACTAATACCGTATACATTGCATATTTATCAAGCCAAATCTTTGCCGAATCCACGATTCGATTAATTGCTTGTTGAAACAATGTAATGTTCTCTTCTATCTTTTCTTTTTGGTCTAATCCTTCCGTTAAGAACGGGAGTAGTTTATTCTCATATAGCATTAATTTCTACCTCAACCTTTGTCTTACGCTTTTTACTGTTACTCCTTTTATTTTATAATATCTCTTACAATCTGTCTATTCTCATTGTATTTTTCCAAAATAGGATGAGATTTCCTACTAAAGCAAAGATTCTGATACTTTACCAGGGGATTCCTAGAGAAACTTCCTAATAACGAGAAGAAACACGCTCTGCGAGTTTCTCTCGCTATCTCCATAGTCGCCAAGGTAATGCAAGCATCGCTTTGGCTCATTGTTCACGTAAATTTAAAAAAGAAATCCAACACTAGATAGTATGGATTTCCTTTCCTAACCTTATTATTTTCTTACGCTTTTCAAATCAATGACATCAGCTACTTTCGATGCTTCGGCATCTTTTGTTACTGTAAATTCCTCAACTGTATTTTGAGACACCTTTTTCTCTTCTTCTACTTCTTCCTTCTGTTCGGAAGGCTTTACTGCTGCTTTGCTTGCAGCTTTTGTTCCTCTTGGTCTCTTACTTGCTGATGGCTTTTTAGGTCTTGCTTTCTTTATTGGAGACTCTACTACTGTACTTGCTGCACTCTCCGCACTTACAGTATCTTGAACCACATTTTCAGCCTGTACATTTTCTACAACAGCTTCTTTTTGCTGCATTTCTTTCGTTACTTCAGCAGTCACTTCTGTCTTTACAGGTTCAGGTTCTGCCTCTGCTTTTACAGTAGCCTTTTCACTATTTACTACTTTGCTCGATCTTGCTCTTCTGCTATGCTGAGTGCTTCTTGCTGGCTGTTTTTCCTGTGCTTTCTCCTTTGCAATCTCTGCTGCAGACTTACAGCTAAATACTGTCATTCCTAATGGAGGCAATACGATTTCCATAGAATTTTCTCGTCCATCCCATGCAATATCCTGAGACTTCTTAGAACGGCTATTTACACGGCTTTCACCACCAAATTTCTCATCATCACTATTGAATATCTCTTTAAATTTACCTTCAAAAGGAACACCAATCTTAAATGCATCATAAGCCACAGGAGTAAAGTTGAATACAAATAATAGTTTTTCTTTCTTATCTGCAGACTCTCTTATAAAGGAAATCACACTATGGTCAGCATCTAAGCTGCTGATCCAATCAAATCCATCGACATCGCTATCAGTAGAATATAATGCCGGATGAGCACGATAGAACTTATTTAAAGCTCTTACATAGTCATGCATCTTTCTATGTTCCTCTACGTCAAGTAAGTTCCACTCTAAGCTCTTAGTTTCACTCCACTCAGAGAATTGAGCAAAATCTTGTCCCATAAAGAGTAATTTCTTACCTGGATGTGCCATCATAAATCCATAAGCTACACGTAAGTTTTCAAACTTCTGGTTGTAATCTCCTGGCATCTTATTCACCATGGAACCTTTTCCATGTACTACTTCATCATGAGATAATACTAATACATAGTTTTCACTAAATGCATAAGATAGGCTGAACGTTAATTCTCCTTGTTTTCCCTTTCTAAATAAAGGATCTGTCTTCATATAGTCAAGGAAGTCATTCATCCATCCCATATTCCATTTAAAATCAAATCCAAGTCCGTCTTCTTCCACTGGTTTCGTTACCATTGGCCATGCGGTAGATTCCTCTGCCATAATGACAGCACCTTTACCACGCTTCTTAAATACTGTATTTAAATGCTTAAATAAAGCTATTGCATCTAAGTTTTCATTACCACCGTAAGAGTTGGCTACCCATTCTCCGTCTTCTTTTCCATAATCTAAATATAGCATGGAAGCTACAGCATCCATACGAATACCATCTGCATGATACTTCTCTACCCAGAATAAGGCATTGGCAATTAAGAAGTTGGCAACCTGTGGTCTTCCATAGTTATAGATTAGAGTTCCCCAATGTGGATGATATCCTTGTCGAGGATCCTTATGTTCATATAAACATGTACCATCAAAATTAGAAAGTCCATGAGTATCTCTTGGGAAATGGGCAGGTACCCAGTCCAAGATTACACCAATACCTTTTTGATGCATATAATCCATGAAATACATAAAGTCATCTGGAGTACCAAATCTAGCCGTTACTGAATAGTAACCGATTACTTGATATCCCCAAGAAGCATCCAAAGGATGTTCCATAATTGGCATTAACTCTATATGTGTATATCCCATATCTAATACATACTCTGCCAACATAGGTGCAATTTCACGGAAGTTATAAAAGGCATTGTCGCCCTCAATATCTGGTTTTCTCCATGAGCCTAAATGTACTTCGTAAATAGACATCGGTTCCTTTGTCATATCCTTATGTTTACGCTCTTGTAACCATTTATCATCCTTCCACTCATGGTTATTGATATTACATACAATACTTGCCGTTGCAGGTCTTAACTCAGCACGACATCCGTATGGGTCAGTCTTTAAGAATGTTAATCCACCTTTTACTTTAAGCTCGTATTTATAAACTTCGCCTTCCTTTACCCCTGGAATGAATAATTCAAAAATTCCGGAATCGCTAAGGCGTCTCATTGGATGTCTTCTTCCATCCCAAACATTAAAATCACCTACAACGCTTACACGTAATGCGTTAGGTGCCCAAACTGCGAATAATACACCTTCAACCCCATTAATCGTCATTGGATGTGCACCTAATTTTTCATATACCGTATAGTGCATACCATTTGAAAACATCTCCATATCCTTTGCCGTAATTACTGGTTTGAAGTTATATGGATCAATTACCTCTTGTTCCGTTCCATTACCATATGTAACCACATACTTGTATTCAGGTTTATTTTTTCTTGGTACGATTACTGAATAAAATCCTGCCTCATCAGTAAGCTCCATCGTATATTTCTTTCCATCATTTAAAACAACCTCAACACTAGTGGCTGTTGGGAAAAATGCATTAATTAAATATCCTTCCTCTATTTTGGAATAGCCAAGAATAGTATGAGGATTGTCATGCTCTGAGTAGACAATCGCTTCAATTTCCGGCCAGTTCATTACATTATATAGTGCGTCATCCATGGAAGTACCTCCCTATTATTTTCTTTTGCCATTATACCATATTTTAGCAATTTTCACAAGCTGAAGTCATTTATCTACATTCTCCTCATTTGTTGCACCAAAATCAATATTTACAGACTTTTCAACAAAATACGTCAGCTGCAAAAGTAGAAAAATGTAAATAAAAGAGGACTACTGTACTGTCTCAATGACCTAAAACCAAAGGCAAGTCATTTTTTTATACAATAGTCCTCTTATTTGTATTTATTGATTGTTAATTTTTGTTAATTTTATCTAAAAAGTATAGTACCACTCTAATTCATCTTCTGGAATGTTTTCATCTGGTGTTGGTAAATATTTTTTAAATACCTTTTCCAATCTAAATGAACATAATAAGCAGCAAAGACCTGGTAAAAAGCTTGTTAAAAGTGGTGCAGACATCATGCAAACGCCAGCAACTACAGTTAACGGAAGTACGATTAATGTATTAGGAAGATGTTTCATTGATACAAATAATGCCATCTTTACAAGCTCCATACGTTTTAACGTAAATCTTGATAGTAATGGGAATAAATAAACAGTAGCAGATCCAATTACAAATAAGAACATCCAGTAAATATAGAATAATACTAGATTTACCTTGGTATCTTTTACGTTGATCACATTGAAGTTAAAATACATTACGAATCCGATTACTAATAGAATTCCAGTATATATAATTCCGGTTAAGAAATTCTGCTTGAAGCATTTCCAGAACTCTTGGAATACGTACCCTCTCTCTTTTCTAATTACCTTAGTGGTAACATAGTATAATGCTGTTGTTGCAGGTCCGATTGTGATAACCGGCATACAGAAAAAGGTCCAGATGATACTGACTAGTACAATATCAACGATCTTTCCCATGCCGTTAAATAATCCACCCTCTAAGCTAAAAAATCCTCGCATAGTTATTTCTCCTTTACAAACTTGATACAATCAATTGCATATTTCCATTCATCGTATACGTATCATAAGTGCTAGGAATAATAAAATGATCCCCTTTCTTAATCGAATACGAATCTATGAAACCATTTCCCTCAATCACACTGACTAATTGAAATGGCTGTTCAAGATGAAAAAGAGCTTTACCAAAGATGTCTACTTTATGTACAGAATAGAATTGGCAAGTCACTAATTCCTTCACTTTATAAGTACTATCTTCTATTTCCTTGGTTGCCGCAATTTCATCTATGTACGGACAAGTTATCACATCGATGCTTTGTTTAATATGAAGATCTCTCTTTTTCCCATTTTGTAGGCGATCGTAATCATATAATCGATATGTTATGTCACTACTTTGTTGTGTTTCCAGAATTAACGTTCCGGCTTTGATGGCATGTACGGTACCCGGAGTAATTTGAAAAAAATCATCTTTCTGTATCTTACGGACATTGATGAGTTCCTTCCATCGATGTTCGTTAATCATTTGCGTTAATTCCTTTTTATCATTTGCATGATGGCCAACTACAATGCTTCCATTATCGTCGCAGTCTAGTATGTACCAACATTCTGTCTTTCCTAATGAGCCATGTTCATGTGTCTTTGCATAATAATCATCTGGATGTACTTGAATACTCAAATCCTCTTTTGCATCGATAATCTTTACAAGAAGTGGAAATTTATCGCCTGGAACGTTTCCAAACAATTCCCTGTGTTCCTTGTAAACTTCACTTAATTTATGTCCTGCATAAGTCCCATTTTTTATGGTGCAATCTCCGTTTGGATGAGCACTGATCGCCCAACACTCTCCGGTATGGTTGCTTGGAATATCATAGTTATATTCCTTCCCTAAACGGTCTCCGCCCCAGATACTTTCTTTAAATACTGGTTCCATAAATAATAGTTCTCTCACCACATTCACTCCTACTCAGAAAGCAGGCATATTCCGCTATCAAAGTAGAATGATGTTGTTAATACTACTATGATATAGGAATATGTCTAAAAAAGCAATGTAACAAAAAGTAATTTAGAAAGAATTTAGACTTTTTTTCACATTATTCAATTTTCAAAGTTCCAGTTCTGTTCCAATCTTGGTCACTATACTGTCATTTCTTATAACTTATGAATAAATAATCCACTTCGTAGCTTTGGTTCAAACCAAGTGGACTTTGGTGGCATTAACAGCCCTGCATCTGCCACTGCAAATAATTCCTCAATGGAAGTTGGGTACATGCTGAAAGCAACCCGGCTGTCCTTCCTTACTCTTCTCTCAAGTTCACTTAATCCTCGTATTCCTCCAATAAAGTCAATTCTCTTATCTGTTCTAGGATCATCGATTCCCAAGATCGGATGCAATAAGTAATCCTGAAGAATTGCCACATCAAGGCTTTTTACTGGATCCTTCTGGGCTGTAATGCGATTCTTTGCCGTAAGCTCATACCATTGCTCATCCAGATACATTCCAAAAGTCCCCTTTGTTGTTGGCTGATAACCTTCTGTTCCCATAAGTGTCACTTTAAAGCTCTTTGAAACGAGTTCTAAAAATTCCATTTTAGAGTATCCATTAAGATCCTTTACTGCTCGATTATAAGGAAGAATCTTTAACTGCTCATCTGGGAATAATACGGATAAGAAATAATTAAACTCTTCATTTCCTGTATATTCAGGATTTTCCTGTCTTCTCTTAAGTCCTACCTTTACAGCACTAGCTGCCCTATGATGTCCATCTGCAATATAGATCTGGTTGATCTTTGAGAATGCCGTACAGATTGCATCAATATCTTCTTTTTCTTCTATCTTCCAAACATTATGAGTAATTCGATCCTCAGAGATAAAGTGATACAACGGCGTCTTCTCTATTTGCTTAGAAACGATTCGATTAATTGTCTCATTTGCTCGATAGGCTAAAAAAATTGGTCCTGTCTGAGCGTTGCAAATATCCACATGATTGATTCTGTCAATCTCTTTTTCCTCTCTCGTCTTCTCATGTTTCTTAATAATGTTATTCTGATAGTCATCAATAGAAGAGCATGCAACAATCCCTGTTTGCGTACGTCCATCCATAATTAACTGATATATGTAGTAACATTTCTCTTCATCTGTGATCAATGTTTTATCTGCCATCCAGCGATCAAGCAGTTCTTTCGCTTTCTGGTATACCTGTGGCGCATAGATATCAATAGAGTCATCAAATTGTGTCTCTGCGCGATCAATATTTAAAAATGATCGTGGATTTCCCTTTACTGCTTCTTTCGCTTCTTCCCGATTGTATACATCATAAGGCAGTGCCGCAACCTGTGAGGCTACCTCTTTATTCGGGCGTACGCACGCAAATGGTTTTATATTTGCCATGTTAATACTTCCTCCTATATGTAATATTATGTAAAATATTGTTTAGTGACTGTAAATATAGATATCAGTATTATATCATTTCAACTCAGAATGTGCAAATAATTGTACAAATTTACGTACAATCTTGTGATAATAGCCTTCTAACGATAATAGGAGGCCTCTATTAAGAAGCCTCCTATTATCTTAAAATATAACTAAATTACGCTCATACCTACATTCTATATTTATTTAAAAACTCACTTACCTTGACCATATATTGTTCCGATGCAATCTCTATGGACTGAGCATGCCCGGCTCCTTCTATCAGTAATCTATCCTTTGGAGCATTGCAGGCATCGTATAACTCATTCATCATATAAGGTGGTACAAAGGTATCCTTGCTTCCATGGATAAATAATGTAGGTGTCTTAGACTTTCTGACCTGTTCAATGGCCGATGCTTCTTTAAAATCATAACCTGCCCGATACTTGGTAAGCAGGCTGGTTGCCGGAATAATTGGAAAGCTTGGAATATGAAATAGTTCTGATAACTCATAGGAGAATTCCTCCCATACCGAGGTGTAACTGCTGTCTTCGATAATTGCAACCACATTATCAGGAATTGCTTCCCCTGAAACCATTAGAACGCTTGCGGCTCCCATGGAAACACCTGCAAGCACAATTCTTGCATGATCATCCTTGGCTATAATCGACTGGATTAAGTCAATTAAGTCATTTCGCTCATGCCATCCCATTCCAATATAGTCTCCTTCACTTTGCCCATGTCCCCTTAAGTCTGGCACAATTACATGATAGCCTCGATCGGAAAAATACTTTGCTATCCTTCCCATGCTTTTTCCCGATGACGTATATCCATGTACCACAATCGCATATTTATGGGATTTGCTTAATGCATTAATTTCGTAATTATGAAGCTGAAGACCATCCCTTGAAGTAACATAAAACTCAATAGAACCGCTCTCCTTAAGAAGCCAGTATTTATAATTAAAGGCATCTTTCTTGCTTGCCTCTATTTCCAGGGTCACATTGCCCTCATCTACAATATCCTTATTACTCTTTGGATTTAATGCCAGATTATAAAAATAATTGGCTGCGATTAGGGTAGCAATTATAAAGATGACCAATACCACACAAATTGTTCGAAACATAATTTTAATCTTTCTCATACCTTCACCGCACTTAGCCCTTATTATCTAGTCTATGATACTAAATAAAAATATGTGCGATTTCTCTTAGCTTAAGCGATATACACTGTCTGGCGTAATCGTATCCTCTTCTCTAAATGCAATCCAATCTGTGATTTCATGATCCTCTATGTTTCGCTCATCGCCTTCTTTTATCGTACTTACATAGTAAGGCTGCTGCGTCAGAATTCCACAGATTGACGTTTCTGTCATACTCTTTACTTCAAACCAGATATGCTCTCTATTATTATCTCCGTTGTCGTATTCTGGATCCACCTTAAGACCAACTTTAATAAGGATTTGTTTACATGTTCCATCCTTATAAAGACGCTGTAGAAATGGGATTCTCTCCATTGCCAATTCACTCATTCTTTTTGTCTCTTTGGTCGTCTTCATAAAGATCGGATTGTCCTGCAATTGCCTATTATAAATGGAAATCGGTGAGAACTTTCGATTTTTATAATCCTCTTCTGACTGATAGATATACATAATTCCTGTATTTTCATTATGTGCATCCTGACGATCCTTTACGCCACCTAATATATTTTTCCTATAAGCACTTAATACTCGTCGATAATCAATCCAGGTTGCCATGACTTCCTGGTTATTCGATAGCATTCCAATATATAATGGTTCTTCCTCATTTACGGCCTCACCTGTCGTAATAATTCTCTCTGCAAATGCAGATAATGCATGATACTGATCGCCATATACTGTCTTATTAGAATCTATAATCTCAAGCTCTACGCTTCCTGCACGATTTAAACCGTGAGTATGTAACCAAACTTCAGACTTATCACTTACCGCCTGAACCGTATACAGATAAGATGGTGCAGGTGCTACTCTTGACGTTGCAGCTAATCGTACCCATCTTGCAGAAATTATCTTCTCCGCACTGAAATCCAATACTCCAACAAGGTCTGGTACCATCGCATTAATCACCTTGATCTGAGTATGGAAGGAATCCATATTATCTTCCGTAAATGTCATCTTAGCAAGTAGTCCTTTATCAGCATTCCTAATGACTTCCTGTTCCTCGTCATTTAAATCATGCATTACGCGAAATATTTCCGGACGGTCAAATATCTCAAAAGAAAACTCTACAAGGTATTCCTTTTCTTTATAGGAGACTACGACTGCCGGCTCTTCACCTAACTTTCTTGCAACCACCTTAAGATCATCTGCATCATTTATCTGGTTAATCAAACGGTCTATATCCTTTAAACTTTCCGGATTAGCGGATACTGCCATCAAAAATGAAGGTTCCTTCTCTATTACTCCTGATTTTAGTTCACTTTCCTCGCATATGGTAACTTGTTTTTTTTGAAACAAATCGAATAGTTTCATTTCTGTCTCCTCCTGCTCTTGCATCTACTCTTATGGTAAACAGGCCGCACATAACTACTGCCTTTCTAATGCAGAACTTATTATGTAAATCATGCTTCTTCTAAAGTCCATCTCCTACTATACCCTACCAGCTATTTTGCTGTCAATTAAGCGGATTAACTGTATCAAAGTACAAAATCCACATCAGAAAAAAGAACATTTCCATATACCTAAAAAAGTCCCCCATTCCTTATGAAAATGGGAGACTTTTTTAGCCATTTATTAAAGTCTATTCGACTGATTTATTTAATTACGCGGACACGTAATACACCATCGATTGATTCTAATGCAGATACGATATCATCGTTTGTCTCTGTATCAATATCAAATACGGAGTATGCATAATCCCCACGTGATTTATTAATCATATTTTCGATATTAATTCCTTTTCCGGAGAATACAGCAGTTAACTGGCTGATCATATTAGGAATATTCTTATGATTTACAGTTACACGTCCTTTAGTAGCACATACGCCTGCATCACATGCTGGGTAGTTCACGGAGTTTTTGATATTTCCGTTTTCTACATAGTCCATAATTTCTTTTACTGCCATGATTGCACAGTTATCTTCTGATTCTGCTGTAGATGCTCCCAGGTGAGGAGTTGCAATAACGCCATCCATGTTAGCTGTCTTAGCATTTGGGAAGTCTGTAATATATTTCTTTACTTTTCCACTTGCTAATGCTTCTGCCATATCATCATCATTTACAAGGGTATCTCTTGAGAAGTTAAGGATTGCAACACCATCTTTCATCATTGCAAGGCTGTCTTTATTGATCATGCCAATGGTATCTTTTAATGCTGGTACATGAACTGTGATGTAATCACATTCTCTAAAGATTTCTTCTCTTGTCTTTACACATTTTACGCTATGGGATAAGTCAAGGGCATGTTCTACAGAAAGGAATGGATCACATCCGTATACTTCCATACCAAGCTTATTTCCTGCATTTGCAACTAATACGCCGATTGCACCAAGTCCGATAACACCTAATTTCTTTCCTTGGATTTCAGTACCTGCAAATTTGGATTTTGCTTTTTCCATAGATTTATTAATGTTTGCATCTTCCTTATTATCTTGTACCCATTTCATACCGCCGGTTAAGTCACGCGCTGCCATCATAAGGCCTGCAATTACGATTTCTTTTACACCATTTGCATTAGCGCCTGGAGTATTAAATACTACGATACCTTGTTCTGCACATTTATCAAGTGGGATGTTATTTACACCTGCGCCAGCTCTTGCGATCGCTACAAGGTCTTTTGGCATTTCCATGTCATGCATTGCTGCACTACGAACTAATACGGCATTGGCATCTTTAAATTCTTCTACTTGTTCATACTGATCAGTAAGCATGTTAAGTCCGACTTTACTGATTTTATTGAGACAATTAATCTTTACCATTTTTATATTCTCCTTTTTATTATTTCTATGTAATGGATAGGAAAAGACGTTAGCGAAATTCATCCTTTTAGACGATTGTCGTTAACGTCCTTTCTTTAAGCATTTTTATTTATTGTCAGCTTCGAATTTCTTCATAAATTCCACTAATTTTACAACGCCTTCTTTTGGCATAGCGTTATAGATACTAGCTCTCATTCCGCCTACTGTTCTATGTCCTTTAATATTAACAAAGCCTGCTGCTTTTGCTTCTTTCACAAATTTAGCATCTAAGTCTTCATTTCCTGTTACAAATGGTACGTTCATAAGAGAACGATCTTCTTTTACAACAGTTCCTTTGAATAATTCGCTTTGGTCTAAGAAGTCATAAAGAATTGTTGCTTTTTCTTCATTTCTTTGTTTCATTACTTCTAGGCCGCCCATTTTCTTAAGCCATTTAAATACTTTACCGCAAATGTAAATACCGTATGCTGGTGGAGTATTGTATAAGGATTTTGCATCTGCCTGAGTTTTATATTTTAACATGGTTGGCGTTCCAGGTAATACGTCGTCTGTAATTAAGTCTTCACGAATAATTACAATAACTACGCCAGCTGGACCGATATTCTTTTGAACACCACCATAAATCACACCATATTTTGTTACATCAACCGGTTCTGATAAGAAACAGGAGGATACATCGGCAACTAATGTCTTTCCTTTTGTATTAGGTAGTGTTTTGAACTTAGTTCCGTAAATTGTGTTGTTTTCACATATGTAAACATAATCTGCGTCTTCGCTGATTGGAAGGTCTGAGCAATCTGGAATATAAGAGAATGTCTTATCTGCAGAAGATGCAATTGCATTTGCTTTACCATAATGGCATGCTTCTTGGTATGCTTTCTTTGCCCATTGGCCTGTTATTATGTAATCTGCTACTTTATTCTTCATAAGGTTCATAGGAATTGCAGCAAATTGCTGGGATGCTCCACCTTGTAAGAATAAGACTTTGTAGTTATCAGGAATATTCATTAAGTCTCTTAAGTCTTGCTCTGCTGTCTCAATGATCTCTTGATATTCTTTCGATCTATGACTCATCTCCATAACACTCATTCCAGTGCCATTATAGTCAAGCATTTCATCTGCAGCTTCCCTAAGTACCTCTTCTGGTAATACAGCTGGGCCTGCTGAAAAGTTATATACACGTCCCACGTAAATCTCCTCCTTTATTATGTAACTGGTAGTCTCTACCATTAGAGACAATTATAGAACTTTGATAAATTTTAGTCAAATACAGATTGCACAATTTATCACTTTTGCTTATTTTTTAGGTCTTCTTCTGTAAATACTTCTTCGATTGGAGCGCCTGGAGCAACCATTGGCCATACTTTATCATCACTATCAATCTGACAGTCAATCACAACCGGTGCATTTAACTCGATTGCCTTCCTTAGCGTTTCTTCCACTTCTTCCTTTTTCGTGATACAAAAGGCCGTTGCACCCATTGCCTCAGCAAGTTTCACATAATCGACCTTGTCATTTAATATAGTATGTGAATAACGCTTTCCATAGAACAACGTTTGCCATTGTCTTACCATGCCTAGTACATGATTGTTAAAGATTATCTCAATGATTGGCACATTGTAACGGGCTGCTGTTGCAATCTCGTTCATATTCATACGGAAGCATCCATCCCCCGCAATATTGACTACGGTCTTGTCTGGCTTTCCATATTTGGCACCAATACATGCACCAAGTCCATATCCCATCGTTCCAAGTCCACCTGAAGTTAGCAATGTTCTAGGAGAACGGTATTTAAAATACTGAGCTGCCCACATTTGGTGCTGGCCTACCTCAGTAGAAATGATCGCATCTCCTTTGGTAATCTCATATAATTTCTCAATAATATAAGGACCGGATAAGATTTCTTTATTATAAGTAAGAGGCTTAGTTTTCTTTAACTCAAGTACTTCGTCGATCCACGCTTTATGATCCTGCTTTTCAAGCTTGGCATTCAGGATTTCAAGGACAGATTTTACATCCCCGATAATGCATTCGTCTACATCTACATTCTTATTGATCTCTGCAGGGTCTACATCAATCTGTAAGATCTTCGCATTATAGGCAAATTTCTTTGCATTTCCTGTCACTCGGTCTGAAAACCTTGTTCCTACTGCTATTAATAAATCACATTTTGTAACACTTAAGTTTGCCGCTTTTGTTCCATGCATTCCAAGCATTCCTGTATAGTATGGGTCTTCTCCATCAAATGCTCCTTTTCCCATTAAGCTGTCGGTAACAGGGGCATCCACCTTTTGTACAAATTCCTTTAATTCAATATTGGCACCAGAAATGACTGTACCGCCACCAACAAAGATCATAGGACGGCTTGCATTTCTAATTAACTCCAATGCACCATCAATGGCATCTTCCTTGATCGTATCAGTCTGTCTTACAACAACCTTTGGGGTCACTTTCTTGTATTCTGCTTTATTTGCAGTTACATCCTTTGCGATATCTACAAGGACTGGACCAGGACGGCCTGTCTTTGCAATGGTAAATGCCTTTCTTATGGTATCTGCAAGTTCTGTAACATCTTTTACTATGTAATTATGCTTTGTGATTGGCATGGTAATTCCTTTGATATCAACCTCTTGGAAACTGTCTTTTCCCAATAAAGGTACGGAAACATTGCCTGTAACCGCTACCATAGGAACACTGTCCATATATGCAGTTGCAATTCCTGTCACTAAGTTTGTAGCACCAGGACCTGAAGTGGCAATACATACTCCAACCTTGCCTGTGGCTCTTGCATATCCATCTGCTGCATGGGATGCACCTTGTTCATGACTGGTTAAGACATGATTGATTTCGTTTTGATGACGATAAAGCTCATCATATATATTTAACACGGCACCGCCTGGATAACCAAATACGGTGTCTACACCTTGTTCTTTTAAACATTCAACTAATATTTGTGATCCTGTCAACAACATGACCGTACCTCTTTCTAGACTTGCGTCTGTTTTTTTCCTGCTACGTTGTTTCAAAGAAACTTTCTAACGAGGCACTTCTAATACGGCACCTCTGTTTCCGCTTGTTACCATTGCAGTATATCTTGCAAGGTATCCTGTTGTAATCTTAGGTTCTCTTGGCTGCCATTTTGCACGACGTGCTGCAAGTTCCTCGTCGGATACTTCTACATTCATTGTATTTTCAGGGATATTGATATTAATGATATCGCCTTCTTCGATTAATGCGATAGGTCCGCCAACTGCTGCTTCTGGAGAAACGTGTCCAATCGATGCTCCACGGGAAGCTCCTGAGAAACGACCATCGGTAATCAATGCCACACTGGAACCAAGTCCCATACCTGCGATTGCACTAGTTGGGTTCAACATCTCTCTCATGCCAGGGCCGCCTTTTGGTCCTTCATAACGAATGACTACCACATCGCCTGCCACGATCTTTCCACCTTTGATTGCATCAATGGCATCTTCTTCACAGTCAAATACTCTTGCCGGACCAGAGTGAACCATCATTTCAGGTACGACTGCAGAACGCTTTACAACACCGGAATCTGGAGCAATATTTCCTTTTAATACTGCAATCCCACCAGTTACGGAATATGGATTGTCAATTGGACGGATTGTCTCAGGATCTCTGTTTACAGCTCCTTTGATATTTTCTCCAACTGTCTTTCCTGTTGCTGTCATGCAGTTAAGATTTAATAACTCTTTCTTTGCAAGCTCATTCATTACGGCATATACGCCGCCTGCTTCATTTAAATCTTCCATATATGTATGACCTGCTGGTGCAAGGTGGCAAAGGTTTGGTGTCTCTGCACTAATTGCATTGGCAATATCTACGTTTAATTCCACGCCTGCTTCATGAGCGATTGCTGGTAAATGAAGCATGGAGTTTGTGGAACATCCGAGTGCCATGTCTACGGTAAGGGCATTCAAAAATGCATCCTTTGTCATAATGTCTCTTGGACGAATATTATTTTTAAGTAATTCCATGATCTGCATGCCGGCATGTTTTGCAAGTTTGATTCTTTCAGAATATACAGCCGGAATCGTACCATTTCCTCGAAGACCCATGCCTAATGCTTCAGTTAAGCAGTTCATGGAGTTTGCTGTGTACATTCCGGAACAGGAACCACAAGTTGGACATACTTTATTTTCAAATTCCTCTACATCTTCTGCAGTCATTTTTCCTGCCGCATAAGAACCTACTGCTTCGAACATGCTGGATAAGCTTCGTTTCTGTCCATGTACATGTCCTGCAAGCATTGGTCCGCCGCTTACAAAGATGGAAGGAATGTTTACTCTTGCTGCTGCCATTAAAAGTCCTGGCACATTCTTATCACAGTTTGGAACCATGACTAAGGCATCAAATTGGTGTGCCATTGCCATTGCTTCGGTTGAGTCTGCAATCAAATCTCTTGTTACAAGGGAATATTTCATTCCAGTATGGCCCATGGCAATACCATCGCATACTGCGATTGCCGGGAACACGATTGGAGTTCCACCTGCCATTGCTACCCCTAGCTTTACCGCTTCTACAATTTTATCAAGGTTCATATGGCCTGGAACGATTTCATTGTAAGAGCTTACGATACCGATTAGTGGTCTCTCCATCTCTTCCTTTGTTAGGCCTAATGCATTAAATAACGATCTATGAGGTGCCTGTTGCATCCCTTTTGTTACTTGATCACTTCTCATACTACTTCTTCCTTTCTAGATTCTCTTTACGATCTCATCGCCCATTTCTTTTGTGCCTACTAACTGACTTCCTTCTGCATAGATGTCAATCGTACGAATGCCGTCTTTTAATACGCTCTTAACTGCATTTTCAATGGCGTCGGCTTCTTTTTCTAAATCAAAACTATAGCGTAACATCATAGCTGCGGAAAGAATGGTTGCGATTGGATTAGCCTTATTCTGCCCTGCAATATCCGGTGCTGAACCGTGGCTTGGCTCGTATAATCCTAGAGTACCTTCTCCTAAGGAGGCACTTGCAAGCATTCCGATAGAACCGGTTACCATGCTTGCTTCATCGGATAAAATATCTCCAAACATATTCTCAGTCAAAATAACATCAAACTGGGTTGGATCTTTTACCAGCTGCATTGCACAGTTATCTACTAACATGTCAGAAAGTTCTACTTCCGGATACTCTGCTGCTACTTCTTTTACGACTTTTCTCCAAAGTCTTGAGGAATCCAAAACATTGGCCTTATCCACACTACAAACTTTCTTATTACGTTTCATTGCGATATCAAAGCCCCATTTCGCAATTCTTCTTATTTCATTTTCGTCATATGTAAGGGTATCGGTCGCCTTTAAGACACCATTTTCTTCTTCGGTCTTACGTGCACCAAAGTATAATCCGCCTGTAAGTTCTCTCATTACTACAAAATCAAATCCATTTTCCACAATGGTATCTTTTAATGGACATGCTGCCTTTAATTCGTCAAATAATACGGCTGGACGAATATTTGCAAATAAATTCAACGCTTTACGGATTTGTAACAAACCTGCTTCTGGTCTTCTGTCCGGTGGAAGCTGATACCAGTTTGACTGTCCTACATTGCCGCCTACTGCTCCAAGTAATACGCTGTCACTTTTTCTTGCGGTAGCAATTGCCTCTTCTGTTAATGGGTATCCTGTTTCATCAATACTTGCACCACCCATTAATACTTCTTCATATGTAAATTTATGTCCGAATTTTTCTCCAACGGCATCCAATACTTTCATTGCTTCTGTTGTGATTTCTGGACCAATTCCATCTCCAGGTATTACTGCTATATTATAGTTCATCTTTATACTTCCTTTCGTCTTTTTATTACAAACAAAAATACTAAGGTTATAATGAAATAGCCCTAAGTAAGATGCCTTACTTAGGGCGACAGATCGTCCGTATTATCGACATTATAAATGATTCCACTATTCATGTCAATACGTCAGTGTAATGAAGTGTTTCATTCATCATACTCGTCTTCCAAGAAATCCTCATACTCATCGTCTTCATCTTCAAATCCATAATCATCTTCGTAAACACTTCTTAAGTCGTCATCATCATAATCATAGTAGCTGTCTCGATAGCTAGAAGTTTTCTTTTTCATAACATAAATTCCTTTCTAAATTTCTGTTTCCTTATTTCATGTTATAATTGTCTACAGCCACTATTTTGTACTCTAGAAATAGAAAATATTCATGTTTTTTTTATTGAAAACTTACTGCTCGTTTATATAGTTAATCAGGCCTTCTGCCTTAATAATCTTTTGCATAAACTCAGGAAATGCCTGACCTTGGAACTCGGTTCCTTTTGTCTTGTTATAAATCTTACCAGAGTCAAAATCAATCTCTACTTCATCTCCAGCATCAATTCCTTTTGCTGCTTCCACACATTCGATAATTGGTAGTCCGATATTGATTGCATTACGATAGAAAATTCTAGCGAATGTTTCTGCAATTACACAGCTAATGCCTGCTGCCTTTATCGCGATTGGTGCATGCTCTCTAGAGGAGCCGCATCCAAAATTCTTATTTGCTACAATGATATCCCCTTGCTTCACGCGTTTCGTAAATTCAGGATCTATATCCTCCATACAACTCTTTGCAAGTTCTTTTGGATCGGATGAATTTAAATATCTTGCTGGGATGATAACGTCAGTATCCACATTATCTCCATATTTATGAACAGTTCCATGTGCTCTCATTTATATTCTCCTCCCTTTCTATAATCCTAATTCACTAGGCTCGCTAATCTTGCCGGTTACTGCACTTGCTGCTGCAACGGCTGGACTTGCAAGGTAGACTTCACTGTCAACGTGTCCCATACGTCCGACAAAGTTACGGTTTGTCGTTGATACGGCTCTTTCCCCTGCTGCTAAGATGCCCATATGTCCGCCAAGACAAGGGCCACAGGTTGGAGTACTTACAATTGCTCCTGCCTTAATAAATGTCTGGATTAGTCCTTCTTCGATTGCCTGAAGATAGATCTTTTGAGTTGCAGGGAATACAATTGCTCTCATTCCTTTTGCAACATGTCTTCCTTCCAATACTTTTGCTGCCATTCTAAGGTCTCCTATACGACCATTGGTACAAGATCCGATTACTACCTGGTCAATCTTCACTTCTCCAGACTCTTTTACTGTCTTTGTATTCTCTGGTAAATGAGGGAATGCAACGGTAGGCTCAAGTTCTCCTAACTCAATATTGATTACCTGATCGTACTCGGCATCCTCATCTGCTTCATATACGGTATATTCTTTGGTCGAATGTTCTTTCATATATGCGATGGTTAATTCATCCACTGGAAAAATTCCGTTCTTTGCCCCAGCCTCAATTGCCATATTGGCAATTGTAAAACGATCGTCCATGGTAAGGTTCTGTATGCCTTCACCCACAAACTCCATTGATTTATATAATGCTCCATCTACGCCAATCATTCCAATAATATGTAAAATCACGTCTTTGCCGCTTACCCATTTTTGTGGCTTTCCTGTTAAAACAATCTTGATTGCACTAGGCACTTTAAACCATGCTTTCCCTGTAATCATGCCGGCACCCATATCCGTACTACCAACCCCTGTAGAGAATGCTCCTAATGCTCCATATGTACAAGTGTGTGAATCTGCACCAATGCAAGTTTCGCCAGCTACAATCAATCCTTTTTCAGGAAGTAGTGCATGCTCGATTCCCATTTCGCCAATTTCAAAGTAATTCGTAATATCATGCTCTTTTGCATAATTTCTTACACATTTACAATGCTCTGCAGACTTAATATCTTTATTTGGCGTAAAGTGATCTGGTACTAAGGCAATCTTATCCTTATCAAATACTGTCTTCTTCTTAAGCTTTTCAACCTCATGAATTGCGACCGGTCCGGTAATATCATTTGCCAAGACTAGGTCAAGATTTGCTTCAATCAACTGTCCTGCAACCACTTTTTCCAAACCTGCATGTGCTGCTAATATCTTTTGGGTCATCGTCATTCCCATAAAGCACTCCTCCTTCAACTTGTTTTGTTACTATTTGAAGTATAGCATAGTATTTGCTATACTAAAAATACATATTACGCATACATACTATAACTTACAGTTATAGGAATTTACTTACCATGGAGGTATCCAATGACACATAACATTCGCTTTGCAACACCAGGCGATGCCAAAGAACTTTTAGACATTTATGCGCCTTACGTAGAAACGACTGCAATTACATTTGAATACGATGTTCCAAGTGTGGAAGAATTTACTCAACGTATTGAAACTATTTCACAGAGCTATCCTTACCTTGTATATCTTGTAGATGGAGAAATTGCCGGCTATGCCTATGCCTCCACATTTCGCACACGTGCTGCATTTATGTGGGATGTAGAAACAAGCGTTTACGTAAAACCAGAATTCCATCAAAAGAAAGTAGCTGCAAAACTTTATGAAGCACTCCTTTCCTTACTTACCAAACAAGGTTTTTATAACTGCTATGCTTATATCAGCGTTCCAAATCCAAAAAGCACTCATTTCCATGAGAAATTTGGCTTTACCGAAATAGCTTCCTATCCGGATACAGGATTTAAGCTGGGACAATGGTGTTCCTTATCCTGCATGCATAAAGAGTTAAATCCAATTATAACTACAGAGGCTCCAAAGCCTTTTCTAACAATCCATAAGCTGGATCAGGAGTTTATCCGACAGACATTACAATCTGTGCTATAAGAATATGACTGAAAAAGAAGGGAATGACCAAACTATGGACCAGAACTTATCCTCCTATCGTATCTTTTATGTTGTAGCAAAGGAAGGCAATATCTCTAAAGCATCCAAAGAGTTATTTATCAGCCAGCCTGCCATTAGCAAATCAATCAGTAAACTAGAGGCATCTCTTGATGTTACGCTGTTTCATCGTAACTCAAGAGGCGTCGTCCTTACGGATGAAGGACAAATCCTATATGAGGCATGTGCAAGTGCCTTCGACACCTTAAGCCTTGCAAATAAACGTATTGATAAGATTAAAAATCTTGGAATTGGGCATATCCGTATTGGTGTCAGTTCTACTCTCTGTAAGTATATCCTGCTTCCGTACCTGAAGAAGTTCCTCAAGAAATATCCTCATATCAAGATTACCATCGAATGTCACTCCACCTTTGAGACAATCAAGGCATTGGAAGAAAATAAGATTGATATCGGTCTAATTGGGCATCCAAATGAATTTAAGGATATGGACTTCTACCCAATCCAGGCAATCCACGACTGCTTTGTTACGACCAAAAGCTATCTTGAAAATCTAAAGATCCGTCAAGAGAAGGCAGATGAGGAAACAATCTTTAACACTGCCAACATTATGCTTTTAAATGAAAAGAACATGACGAGAATATACATAGAAAAATATTTTGAACAGAACAATATTACAACCAATCAAGTACTTGAAGTAAGCAGCATGGACCTTTTGATTGACTTTGCCAAAATTGGTCTTGGGGTTGCATGTGTGATTGGAGAGTTTGTGGAAGAGGAACTAATGAATGGAACATTAATTGAAATTCCATTGAAGAATGCCATTCAAAAACGTCAAATTGGGTTTGCCTATTCGACTAAATTTCCTATCTCCGACGCCATGAAGAAATTTATTCAGTTCTATGAAGAGAAGAACACGAATTAATTCCGTCCTTTCTCATAGTTTCAACTACAAAGGTCCCCTAGATCAGACATTTTACAGTCTGTCCTAGGGGACCTTCTATTTCTTATCTATCGTTATTATTTCCTACTAATAGAAAAAGCCACATCCAGCTTCCATATAAGGAGTACTAATTCTAGTTACAGAAACATCAAAGCTAGCAATGGTATCTGTTACAGCTGTTGAAGTCTGAGAGAACGTAAGGGTAGTAGGTGTCGTTACGGTAACATAAAATCCTTGAGAAACTGGAGTTGTTGCACCAGCTACTGGGAATGTTACAGTCGTAGCAGTTCCTGCGATTGGATTTCCGCCTAATAATGGCTGAATAACCACTGTGTCTGTCGTGTTTGTTCCAATAAATTGTCCTGTATATCTAACAAAATAGATCCCAGGTGTATTAAAATAGATCGTATTAGGAGCAACATAGGTAATTGCTGTTCCTGTTGTACAAAATTGAGTTCCAAGATTAATCAGAGATGCAGTCGTTGTTCCAGCCTGTGGAACCGAATTAAATGTTCTTAATAACTGGGTTAAATATGGACGGCATGGTTCTGGTTGAGGGTAGCATCTTTCACGACGTGATCTCTCCGGACGTTGAAAGTATTCCTCTTCATCTCGGTAATTATCTTCTTGGTAACAATAATTATTTCTGCAGCATCTATAACAACATCTATTATTTCTACAACACATATAATCACCTAATAGCTTTCTACACTACATTTTATGATATTTTTCGATATTTGTTACATATAAGTCTGTATATTCGCTAAATTACTCTCTTGGTTTATTTATTCAAAAAATGCCCCCGATCAACTATAACGAAAGCTGATCGGGGGCATTCTACCCTATTAATATTAGGATTCCATTTCTACTTCAATTACGTTTGCACCATTCATGCTTTTTGCACCAAAGTAATATCCAACACCCATAACTGCAAAGCAGATTGCCAGGTAGATTGGGAAGTACTTGTTACTAGCAGCACCAAGAACAATAATAAAGGAACCAAGTGTTGCCATTACCGGAACTACATATCCCATAAACTTATTCTTAATTTCGCCTTTTCTTGCAAGTTTAAATACAACGTAATATAACACACAGTAATTTAAGTAACTTACACTAACTGCAATTTCGGATACATCTCCCTGCATCCCCGCTTCTAATGTAAAGTAATGAACTACTAACCAAGCGATTGCTATTAAAAGTGATAAGACTCCTGAATTGACAGGCATTCCATTTAACTTTTTGCTTTCTTGGGATAACGTACTTGCACCAGGAATTAAATTACGGATTGCAAGTGAGTATGGCTGACGAATGCTGCCAATGATTAATCCATTTAATGTACCGAGAACAGAGATTACGATAAATACTAATAAAGCTTTTGATCCTGCTTCTCCAAAAATCATGTTACATGCTGTGTAAACACTGTCATTACCTTGTGCTAATACTGTTTCAGGTCCTACTAAAGATGTAATTCCGATAAAATAAGTAAGATAAGCAACTAAGATAACGATTGGAGCACAAATAAGAGCAATTGGAAGATTACGCTTACTGTTACGAATCTCATGACTGACACTTGTTGCAACGATCCATCCATCAAAGGAAAATGCAATTGGAGCAAATGCTGCTAACCAAGTGGTTCCTACTGATGTATTACGAATCATTTCCACATCACTTACTAAGATATCTCCAGGTTTTCCATAAACAAAACCTAAAATACCAATTAATAATAATGGAATAAGCTTAATGATCATGGATGCATTCTGGAATGCACCTCCAAAACGAGCAGAAAGCATGTTAAATACGAAGAACATAACGATTGCACCAAATCCGATTAAGCAATAGATCACGTTATTTCCTTGAATTCCAAAAAGCTGGCAAGCATACATACCACTTACCGTACCAACAACCGCTACTAGAGTTGGTAAATATAAAAAACTTTGGAACCAGCCAAATGCTGAAGCTACTTTATCATTTACGAATTCTTCCGCATAAGCAATGATTCCACCAGGATTGTCTGTTCTTGTCGCTAATTGAGAAATTGCTAAACATCCAAAGATAATAGCAAGTGCTGCAATTACAAATACAAGTGTACCAAGAAATACGCTACCATTTGTATATAGCAATACGTCATCTGATTTAAAAAAGATACCAGATCCAATAACAATTCCTGCAATCATGGTGATAGCTGTAAATAAACCATAATTACCTTTTTGCATAAGTAAAATTCCTTTCTGTCTAACCCTGAGGTCATTTTCTCTATCGTTCCCAGCACTTATAGTATTCAAATGCCGTTGGAAGAGCGATATCTTCCTTAAGCTTTGTCGAAGACATCCATGAATACTCTTCAAGGGAACGTGATAATTCTCCCGCATCTGATACATTTGGGCGAATATTATCCGTTTTTTCTTTTATTAATATATGATATCCAAGCATGTGCCACTCAATATGGCTAAAGATATGCTTTGCCTTACCTAATAATTCTACTTCATATTCGGTAATTCCAAGCTCTTTTAGTGTATCATTTAACTCTTCTACAGTAAGTTTTCCTTCCATATTTGGAAGTTCCCATAATCCTGCAAGAAGTCCTTTCTTTGGACGTCTGTTAAATGCATATTTGCTCTCATATTCCATTACTAATATTGTTTTCTCTTCAATTTTACGTGGTTTCTTTGATGGCTTTACAGGTAAAAGCATCATAACATCCTGCTTTCTACCCTCGCAATGCTCTGCAATCGGGCACTTCTCACAAAGTGGACGTCCATTTGGAATACAGATTGTTGCTCCGAGATCCATCAGTGCCTGATTAAAATCACCTGCACGTTCTGGCATAATTGCCTTCATTTCACGCTCTACTTCTTTTACTACCTTCTGTTTTGTAATATCATCAAAACTTGCAGCAAGACGCTTTACAATACGAAGAACATTTCCATCCACTGCCGGTACTCGTTTCTGATACGCGATTGATGCAACTGCACCTGCAGTATAAGAACCAATTCCAGGAAGTTTAATTAGCTCTTCATAGGAATCAGGAAGAGTTCCATTATACTCATTCACTACGACTTGTGCTGCCTTTTGAAGATTACGCACTCTGTTATAGTAGCCTAAGCCTTCCCAAAGCTTTAGGATCTTTTCCTCACTTGCCTCAGCAAGCGCTTCGATTGTAGGAAGTTCTTTTGTAAAACGATCAAAATATCCTTTTACAGCCTCGACTCTTGTCTGTTGAAGCATAATTTCAGAAACCCATACATAGTAAGGTCTGGGATCTTCTCTCCAAGGAAGAATTCGTCGATTTTCATCAAACCAAATTAGTAATTTATCCACAATAGGTTCGTATTCGTATGACATTTATCCACCTTTTCTTTCTATCAATACACGTTATACACGAAATCATTTAACTAAAAAATAAGTTTAGTTATCTAATTCTACATTGTACAACAAATTTCAGCAAAAAGAAACTAACTAATACTGGAATAAATCTGCTTCAATTACCTTCCACTCCTCATATAGTAAATCCAAGGTGAATCTTGCATTAGCAGGAGACGTACTTGGTAGTTTAATGATCTCTCTTTTTGTATTCGGCAGGATTAACTTATTATATAATTCCACCGTCTTATTTCCATTGGCATAGATATTCTTAATGTTTGCAACATCTAAGATACTTTTGATATCTGCAGGTACTACGTTTTTAATACTTGAATCGCTAGAACCGGTAACTGTACAGCTGGATACCACGTCCCATAAGGCAATATGATGTTCCAGTAAAAGTGCCTTTTTCTCTTCAACGGAAGTTGGATTTTCTGTGTGTGTAATACGGGCCAATAGCTTCCAAAACCGATTTTGTGGATGGGAATAAAAGAACTTCATTTCTCTTGATTTTACACTTGGAAAAGTACCTAAGATTAACACCTTGGAATTCTTATCGTAAATCGGATAACACGTATGTGTTAACATCTCTTTTTCTTGCTCATTTGACATATTCCTTACTCCTTTTTATCATTATTCAAATGCAGTCCCTATAACATGAATAAGGCTGCAGCATCTGCTACAGCCTTATTCTCATTATTTTATTTTGCGTAAAAATATATTCATCCACTGCTGCTTACATTCTGGGCGGATATCCGGAGTCACAGTCTTCCATTCCACTTCAAATCCCTTTACCTGCCTTAACAAGGCTATAAACTTTCGCTCATCTAAGTCAATGCACTGTCTTCCACCTCTTGCTCCTTCAAATGTGCCATATCGAAATGCCATATATAAGACACCTCCCGGCTTTAGTGCACGAAACACTTTATGTAAAACATCAATTATCTCTTCATAGGATAAATGAATAAAAGAGGAACTTGCCCATATGCCATCAAACCGATTGACTTCATTAAGTTCAAGGACTCTCATATGACGTACCTTAAGACCTGTGTGTTTGGCTGCAATATTGCATAATACCCTGGATCCTTCTACAGGTAGTACCGTTAATCCATGATTTTTAAAGTATAATGTATTTCTTCCTGATCCACATCCCAAATCCATAATAACTGCATTCTCCGGCAGCATATGAATAAATCGCTTTTGTATTTCTTCGACATTATCTATAAAGGTACGTTCTGAGAAATCATTCTCTTTCTTATCATAACGCTTGGTTACTTGTTCTTCCATAACAACTCCTCCTCACCTATAAGATAAGTATAATACTTTTCTTGCATTTTCACCAAGCAAAAACGAGAAATGCCCCTTGATCCTAAACCAAGAGGCATTCTATCTCTATTATTGAATTGTGCCGCCCCACTCCACAACTGAAAATCCTTTCCGCTTGAATGTGGACAACTTTTGTTCTTTTACTGAAATCTTTTTTTTCAAAGGCTTAAACACCATATATACTCTAAGGATACTGTCTGGCTTTGGCTTAATTGTAAGCTTTGCATTCTTAGTATATGCTTCTCCTTGGAAGGAAATCAGGTTATATGCATTTCCTTTCATATAAGGAAGCCAAAAATTAATAAAGTCTGTTGCTTCTTCTTTGGTTAGCCCCATATACGTCAGTTTTTCCCTTAAGAAGCTTTCCGTATCCTTTCCGCTGACGCAGAAACCACTGGTGATATCAAAGGACATCTCCCTGATTCCTTCCCAGAAAATATAAGGATATTTCTTTCCGTCATCTCCAATAAGCGTTCCATCTGGAAATGCCTTTACTTCCCATCCATTATTTTTATATTCTGGAGAAGAAACCGTAACTACGCCTGTATAGTCTAGCTTTACACTGATATTTTGCTCCTTCTTAGGATACAGGTAAATAACTGGCTTATAGTCTGTATTCTTATTATTTACATAGGTCGTCTCCACAACCTTCTTTGCATTGATTTCATACTGATTATCTTCTACTTCATAAATATCATCATATACAACCTGGACATAATCGCCTACTGAATACTCATCGGTTAACTCCGCAATTACAATATAATTTATTCCATCTTCCCAAGGTGCCTGGGCTCTAAAGTAAATACATCCAATATAGGTAATCTTTACAATTAGATAATTCTCCTTGCTTGTTACATTTGTTTCAACACTTTCAGCTGGTGATACGGTAAATGCAGGACTTGCTGTACCGCTTTTACCTGTCCTTGTATTTGCCTCTTGCTTCGTACTGCACCCGCAAAAGAGTATGCATATTACGAAAAGAATTGTCAGTGATTTAATCCGTACCTTCATACTTAGCCTCCATTTCCATAGCATTTATGTATGGCTTGCCATTATATGTCTAGTATTCCCAATACGGACAATCTCATTCTATTTTTTTATAATACTACTTCAATCTTTTGATACTGCTTATAATTACGATGAAGCATATTGGTAGTGAGTACTCCCTCTTCTAATATGAACTCATACTCATTATATTCACCGTCTTTATAAGCAAAATCTTCTCCATTATCTTGGTAATGAACATATCTTCCATTTTCTCCAAATGTCTTTAGGATTAACATCTCATCCTTATCCTCGCTGATAAAATCACGAACAGGGAATGTTGGCAAAATCGTTCCTGCCTTTACAAACATTGGACAACAGTCCAGTGGTGCCTCTTTCATAATATAACGGTTTCCTTCATGGTACTCTTTTGTTTCATAATCATACCAACCGCCTTCTGGAAGGTATACCAGGCGGGCAGTAACCCCTTGTTCTAGTACTGGCGCAACTAGCAAGTGCTCACCCACCATAAATTGGTCGTTCATGTTCTTAACCTTTTCATCCTTTTCATATTGAAGGACTAAAGGACGAAACATAGGAATCCCTGTCTGTTCTGTAATTCGGAATGTATCATATAGATATGGAAGCAGCTGATATCTTAAATTAACGAATTTACGGTAAATATCCATTGTCTCCTGTCCAAATACCCATGGCTCTTGGTCTGCGCGGCCTTTTGCACAGTGATTTCTAAAGAATGGAGAAAGGCATCCAACCTGCACCCATCTTGTAATCAACTCTTTTGTTGTATCACTGCCAAATCCTCCAATATCCGTCCCCATAAATGGGAATCCACTAAGTCCGCTATTACATAGTTGTACGACTGACAAGCGTAAATGCCCCCAAAGGCTTTGATTATCCCCAGTCCAACCTAAAGCATACTTTTGGCTGCCGCTGTAACATGCTCGTGTAATTACAAATGGTCTTCTTTGATCATATTTTTTAAGTCCCTCAAATGTCGCCTTTGCCATATTGTGTCCATAAAGATTATGCATCTCTTTATGAGTAGACATATGGTCTTCATCGGTAAACTGCACATCATCCGGCAATGGTCCTTTAAAGCTTGCTGGCTCATTCATATCATTCCATACACCGCGCACTCCTTTATTAATCAGGAATTTCTGCTGTTCTGCCCACCATTCACGAACTTCCTTTTTCCCGAAGTCCGGAAATACGGAGTCTCCTGGCCACACCTGATTGACATAGACCTCGCCATCCTTATCCCTTACAAAGTAGTCCTTTTTAATTCCTTCCTCATATACACTGTAACCTTCTTCTACCTTTACTCCCGGATCGATAATCGTTACTACCTTATATCCCATTTCCTTTAAGTCACTAATCAATTGTTCTGGATTTTCATAGGTCTCTTTATTCCATGTAAATACTTTATAATGATCCATATAATCAATGTCTAAATGAATGGAGTCGCAAGGAATTCTATTTTCACGCATTGTCGTTGCAATTCGTCTTACTTCTTCTTCCGTCTCATATCCCCATCTGGATTGATGATAACCCAATGTCCAAAGCTGAGGCAGTGGCATTCTTCCTGTTAAATATGTATATTCTTCGATAATGTCTGTCATATGTTCTCCGGCAAAGAAGTAATAATCTAGGTTGCCGTCCTCACTGCCAAACACATAATAGTCTTCACTTTCTTTTCCCATATTAAAATATGTCTTATTATGATTATCGAAGAAAATTCCATACACCCCATCTTCCTTCAATGTAATGAAAAATGGAATGCTCTTATAAAGCGCCTTAAAACTATCTTCATGAGGATCTGGATTATCAGTATTCCACATTTCATACTCATAATAACGCTTATTTAATACGCCTGTCTTATCTCCAAGTCCATAAATGGTATCTTTCTTATCTAGCGTACGAACACTCTGAATCTTAAAGTTCTCTGCCTCATTTATATCAAAGGTATGCCCTTCCTGCTGCAAGAACTTCTTTATGGACTCCGGAACATGATAAAGAGGTGTTCTCTTTCCTCTATACTCTAAACTAATTGGCTTGTCATTTATATCGTAAAAATCGACCTTAAATTCATCATAAACCCTTACAATTACATCTTCTGTCTTAATAACAAGAGCTTCTTCTTCTCGTTCTACCTGAATACTACAAGGAATTCTCTTATCTCCTTCAATTGCTCTCGAATCATGTCTATCACTTTGAAAGGCTGCAAATACATTAATAATCTTGCTTGTAATTGCTTCAATACATGCTGTCTTATTTTCAAATGTTATTTCTACTTTTTGCCCATTCACTCTATATTCTAACAACTTTCCAAACATTCTCTTATTTCCTCCCGGCAACTATAATTATCTTCATTATAGCATAGGAAATGAGTTGCTTATTTATCGTATTTTTTATATTTATGTTTGTTTTTTATGGTTTTATCAATGACCTAATCTTTCGTCCTAAATTATTTCTCGTATTTGCGTTTCCACCAAGCGTTTATTGGACTGTCCAAGATAATTCATACAGTTCTCCATTGAATTTACTACCATGTCTCGAACTGCCTGTTCTGTATAAAAAGCCATATGCGGTGTAATTACCACATTAGGAAATGAATTCAGTAATGCAAATTCAAAGTTAGCTAATGGCACGTCCTGCAAATCCTGATATAAATACTGAAGTTCATTTTCCAGAACATCTAGTGCCGCTCCTCCCAGCTTTCCACTTTCAATTCCCTCAATTAAAGCTTCCGTATCAATTAAAGAACCTCTTCCTGTATTGATAATATACGCATCGTCTTTCATCATGGCGATTGTCTTACGATTAATCATATGCTTTGTCTCATTCTTTGCCGGCATATGAAGTGTAATAACATCACTTTCTCTTAAGATCGTTTCCAATGATACATAGGTCGCATACTGCTTGACAGAGTCTTTTTGATATAAATCATAAGCAAGTATCTTTGTGCCAAAGCCGGATAAATGTTCAATTAACGTACTTCCAATACATCCAGTTCCAATTACTCCTACCGTCAGCTCCTGAATCTCTCTTCCTGCCTTTCTTGGAAGGCTGTAATTCTGAACTTCCGTACGTTTCAACAAACTCTTTGCCTGACGGGTTGCCATTAAGATTAACATAATTGCATAGTCGGCCACACTATTTGGAGAATATCGAATTGTCTCCACTTCCATTCCAAGACTTGTCGCATACTCTACCGCAATATGGTCAAACCCAATGGTTCTTGTAGATATATAACGTACTCCAACTTCATATAGACGGTCAATCATATTTGGTGTGACACGAGTAGCATGATTGATACTGATACATTCACAACCTCTTGCTAAGCCAATGGTCTCCTCTGAAATATCCTCTTTATATAAATTAAGTTTTATATCATACTTCTCTCTGCACTGTTCAAATACTGCTTGTTCATCTTCTGAACAGCTATAGACTATAATTGTTTGTTCTGCCATATATGTTTTCATACATTAATCCCCTCTTTTCTCCAAAAAACAAATCACACACTGCTCTGTGTCACTATGTCCTAAAAAGAGGAAAAGCACTGTGCGATTTGATACATTTATCGTACCAAACTACCCAGTGCTTTGTTTTCGTTTTCTGTTATTAAATTATTGATATTTTCTATTCAAAATCATACGAAACTCTTACAATCCAGTAGGAATCTTAATAGAAAACTGAATTTCTTCATCTTTACTATATGCAGAGATCATTCCATGATGAAGCTCTACGATCTCTTTTGAAATGGCAAGCCCAAGTCCTGCGCCACCTGTCTTACTTGTTCTGGAACTATCTAATCGGAAGAATTGCTCAAAAATTCTCTTAAGCTTTTCTTCAGGAATTGTATTTCCCTCATTGGTAAATGTCATCTCCACATAATCCGCTTTCTTGTGGGCACTAATTGTAATCGTACTATTTTCAAAACTATAATTAATAGCATTGCGAATTAGGTTATCAAATACCCTCTCCATTTTGTCCACATCAATTAACATCTCGATGTCTGGCTCCAAATCTAAGCTGCAAGTCAGATTTTTTTCAGCATACAATGGCCCAAACTCATAGGAAATCTGCTCCAGCATACGGGTCATATTCGTTCGACTTCGCTCCAATGTAATATTGGTAAGATTGAATCTTGTAATTTCAAAGAACTCATTAATTAGTTCCTCTAATCGTTCTGCACGGTCAAGGGACACGGAAAGGTAGTGCTCGCGTAACTCCGACGATATCTGCTCTTCATCACGTAGTAACGTTAAATATCCGATTACCGAAGTAAGGGGAGTCTTTAAATCATGGGCAAGATACATAATTAAATCATTTTTTCTCTGCTCTGACTGTTTCGCCAGCTGCTCATTTCGAAGTACTGCCTTTTTTGTATTATTCAGCTCGTCCTCGATTGCCTTTAGTTCTTCTGGCAGATGGATTAACTCATCATCATTGGATAGCAGCTTTGTTGTTGCCTCTGCCAAAGTATCCAGGTAGTTTAGTGTTTTTTTCCAGTAAATATACATGTCCACGATAATACCAATCAGCCACGCACTGACAAAGATGCCAATCATATTCTTCTGCGCAATCTTTACAACCTGATAAACCGGCTCATCTCCATAAAAAATATAGGAATGATAAATACGTTCTGCAATTACCAATAAAATCAGAAGTACAAGGGTAAAAATAGAGACTGTAAATAAAAAGGTCCTCAACATTCTTGGAAGCATGGCTTTCGGAATGTTCTTGCTTGTCTCACTTACTTTCTTATTCAATGGTATATCCCACTCCCCATACAGTTTTTATAAATTTAGGCTTTCTAGATGGTTCCTTCATCTTTTCACGAAGTCTTGCCACATGAGCCATTACTGTATTATTATTGTCCAAATATTTCTCGCCCCAGACAGCCTCAAACAATTCTTCACTCGGAACGACCTTTCCTTTATTCTCACATAAATACCAAAGGATGGAGAATTCAATTGGGGTTAACGAAAGTGCCTTTCCATAAAGAGTACATTTTCTGGTATCCTTATTAATAATTAGGCCTAAGAAGTCATATTGATTGACCTCCTCTGCTGCCTGTTCGTCACCTTCATTTTGATTATAGCGCTTATATCTTCTAATCTGTGTCTTTACTCTTGCCATTAATTCCAATGGATTAAATGGTTTCGTAATATAATCATCTGCACCAAATGTAAGTCCCATAATCTTGTCACTGTCCTGAATCTTTGCCGTCAGCATAATGATTGGGAAGAAATACTTTTCTCTAATCTTCTTACAAATAGTAAATCCATCTATATCTGGAAGCATAATATCTAAAATTGCAAGATCATATTCAACCTGGTCGATGCTATTTAGTGCATCAGTTCCATTATAAAACTTGTGCACTTCGTAACCATCATTCATTAAATACACTTCTAACAAATCAGCAATTGGCTGCTCATCATCTACTACTAATACTCGTATCTTCATTGTGACCCTCCCTGATTTTTTAAGACACCATACTCTGTGCTGTCCTTATATAACAACCATTATAACACAATGATTCTATATAACAAAAGGGGCAGAACAAAGTGTGTGTTCCACACACT
>JAUNRX010000031.1:0-11875 GCA_030539495.1 bacterium
CTACCGGACCTATTGGACCTACTGGACCTGCCGGAGTAACCGGACCTACCGGAGCCATTGGATTAATCGGGCCTACCGGACCTACCGGACCAAGTGGACCTACCGGACTTCGTGGGCCTACCGGCAATACCGGATCAACGGGACCTGTCGGATCTACGGGACCTACCGGGCCTACCGGACCTGTCGGAACAACAGCAAACTTAAATACTTTTGCCCAATTAAATAATGATGCTTATACGACTACAGTTGCCTCGACGGGAGCTAATATTACACTTCCGACTACAGGGCTTCCTTCCGACTATACTACTGGTAACTTTTCGGTTGGCACAACAACCACTACAAATGATACCTTTATCTTTCAAGAAGCTGGCATGTATCAAATCTCGATCTCCCTATTCTTTACTTTTGACGTTCCAACCAATGTAATTGCCGGAGATGAGTATTATGCCCTATTCCAAGTTTCAAACAGAGCTGGTACCTATACTCAGAATTTCTATTATCAAAGTGTATTTCCTATTGATACTGCCGATGTCACTACCATTGCCCAGCAAACAGGTCTTAACTTCCTTTATAACGCTCCGGCGGCAAACGATGGTATTATTGTTACCTTATTTGAATTTGATACTGCCAATCCAAACATAACAAACCCTGCTACACTTACCATTGGCAATCTTATCATTACAGCTGTACGCATCGGAAATGCACTTAGCTGATACATTCTGCATTCCTTTATATTTCTTATGAAAGAACGGCCTGAGTTTGACATATTGCCAGACTCAGACCGTTCTTTATGACCTATTTTCTTTTACTCTTCTACAGCAATATCATTTAACTCAACAGATCCATCCTTTTTTGCATGCATCGTACGCATTGCTTTTCTTGCGATTGGCTGTACAATCACTAACTCTAAAAATAAAGCCATACATGCATTACGAGGCCATGCTTCTACAAACTCTTTAAAAATTTCCGTACTAAATCCGGTTCCTAACACTCCACCAATAAGAGTCATGCACACTGACATTCCTATTACTGTGAATAATGTTCTAAACAAAAGATAAGAATTTAAGCTATCCGTAGGCTCACTGTATACCTTAACTAATTTTTCGGCAATCTTTCCTATGATTGCACCTTCAAGTACCATTGCAATTACAAAAACTAATGGGAATGCTTTTAACACTGTGAATAAGCTTTCCCTATTTACTGCTCCAAAATTGATACAAATATTCATGGTAGCCATAACGCTACATGTTAAAAAGCAAATAATCCCTCCATAAATAGCGCCTTCTTTTCCGTCTCTTGGTAAACTATTACTGTTCATACTTTCTCCTTTTTTATTGTATTTTTCGTGTTTCTTAAAGCAAAAATTGCTTTATGCAGTCATTTGCAAACGCACATAACTTGCATAGTATATCATAATATTTTTTCGCGATGTAACAGTCCAATATATGGTAATTTATATGTTTTCAAAATTATAACGATAAATGTAAAAATCCGCTATAACACTAGCAAATTTCCCATTTTTCACTTCTTTTTGTAATTGAAACCCCGACTTTTCCAATGCCTTACACGATGCCACATTCCCCTTCATTGCTTCTGCTTCTACAATGGGAAACATCCCTTCTTGATGTAAATACCCAAGCAGTTCCTTGGTTGCTTCTTTGGCAATCCCATTTCCCCACATTAGACGTACAACACGACAGCCAATACTGCATTTGGTTTGTCCTTCTATATTATATAGAAGGATTTCTCCAACGATCTGATTATCGCTTGCTCTTGCAATGCCCCAAGTAAGGACTTTTTCTCTAGCCGGATTATAAAACATTGGATTAAACATAAGTGCTGGATTTTTTTCAAGCATTGTCATGCTTCTCCCTGTAAATCGATAAATCTCCGGATCTTGGTATAGCTGCCTAAGGGCTCTGATATCTCTTCGAATGAATGGTCGTAAAATCAAACGCTTCGTGCGAATTACTGGTACTTTTCTGTACCATGCCTCTATTTTTGTCATACGATAAATCACCAACTATGATTGTTCAGCTTGACTGCCCTTTCCTCAGTATTTATATTATGTCTAAAAATTTATAATGTGACATATTTCTACTTTGTAATTAACTGGAATTGATTTCTCAAAAAAGATGCATTATAGTAAATACAAACTGTAACATCAGAATTTAATGGAGAATTAACTCATATGAATATAAATACTATCGCATTATTTAAAAATATGTCTGAAGAAGACATTACAAAAACGCTCTCTTGCAGCGGTGCAAAAGAGCAATATTTTAAGAAAAACTCCTATTTATTTCACACAGGAGACATACCAGCTTATCTCTATATCCTGACCGAAGGAGAAGTGCATGTCTGCAAAGACACGCCAAATGGTAATCGCTTGATTATGAATACCTTTTCCAAACCTGGCACAACCTTCGGGGAAGTCTACTTATTTGTAGATGAGAAACCTTATGACTTTTATGTCGTAACGACAAAAGACACCCGCGTTCTCTGCGTGCCAAAACATTATTTCTACCAAACTTGTGACCGCAGTTGTGGACACCACCAAAAAGTCATAAAAAATATGCTTTCCATTCTTTCTGAGAAAGCATATTTTTTAAATAAGAAGATTCAAATTATTGCTGCCGGTTCCTTACGTCATAAGCTTGCAGAATTCTTCTTGCAAAACTGTACTGACGAAGGCATTGTAACTTCTAGTATGTCAAGAGAGCAGCTTGCAGATTATCTTGGCGTAACAAGACCTTCCCTTTCCAGAGAGTTAATGAAAATGAAAGAAGAAGGCATCCTTGAAATCAATCGTAAACAAATAAAAATTCTTGATTTTGACTTATTAGAAAGCTAACTTCTATCTTTCTCCTCGTATTAAGGCTTCTAGTATATGGACATGAACATACTCATCTTTTACAATCCTTGCTAGAATTGCCTTAATATAAGGATCTTCAATTAACTTACTATGCATATTATAGTTTCGTATGCTTCGGTATTCTGCTTCCAAATCACACTTTAACTGCTCAGTGACTTTTCCTCCATACTCAATTCGTTTGCAGGACCACTCAGATTGATCATTATTGCAACAGCTTCGATACATAGGATCAACTCCTAATAGTCGAATTAATTCGCCAACCATTTCCAAATGTCTTCGTTCTACCTCTTCAATATTTCCCAGATGCTTTGCCAGTGACGCGTCTTTCCTACGATTTACAATATAGTGATACTCATATTGATTAACAGAAGTCAGCTCACTAACTCCTCCTGCATAATCTTCTTGTAAAATCTCTGCATAATACTCATTTGGCGCCATCACATGGAGCTTTGGATATTTACTTCTGTCCGCATAAGAAATACTGGAATATGACTGTACTACATACATAGCCTCTCTCCTCATTCTTGATTGTATAGTATATGTAGTAGTGCCTGTCCGTTTTCCTATGTTACTTTTCTTTTGTATATGTACTAACGTTCCTTATTCTTCTTAATTATAGCATAATCCAAAAAACAGGGGACCTATCCTAATTATCAACTATTAGGATAGGTCCCTTATTTCTAATTGCATCTACATTTATAGACTTTCAAGAATTCCCGTAAGAATCTGATTAATCATGCCAGGGTTTGCTTTTCCCTGCATTGCTTTCATTGTCTGACCAACCAAGAATCCCATTGCCTTTTTCTTGCCAGCCTTATAATCCTCTACAGATTGGCTATTCTGACTTACGATTTCTTCAATTGTCTTGCGAAGCGCATCTTCATCGTTAACCATCCTAAGTCCTTTTTCCTCTACATACTGTTCAGGATCAATATCTTCTGAGAAAATAACTTCGAATACCTTTTTTGCAACGGTACGGTTAATTGCATCTGCATCCATTAATCCAATTAATTTGGCTAAGTTCTCAGGAGAGAATTTAATATCTTCTGCATCCATTTCATGTTCTTTTAATAGTCTCATCGTTTCGACCATTAACCAGTTGGAAACTTCTTTCGGCTTCTTTATAATGGCAACTGTTGCCTCAAATAAGTCTGCAATTGCCTTTGTTTCTGTAATAATGGAAGCATCATATTCCGGAATATCATATTCGGTCTCATAACGAAGCATTTTTGCTTCCCGAAGTTCTGGCTCTTTGGATTTAATCTCTTTGATCCATTCTTCACTGATTTCAATAGGAACCAAATCTGGTTCTGGGAAATAACGATAATCCTGGGCATCTTCTTTGCTACGCATTGCAAACGAGGAGTCCTTATTGTCATCCCAACGTCTTGTTTCCTGAATAATACTTTTCCCATACTCGATTTGTTCAATCTGACGTTTTCTCTCTCCTTCGATGGCTCTTGCAATGGATTTAAAAGAGTTCAAGTTTTTCATTTCCGTTCTTGTACCAAATTCAGGAGCACCCACTTCTCGTACAGATAAGTTGACATCAGCACGAAGAGAACCTTCCTGCATCTTACAATCGGATACACCAAGATATTGCAATGTCGTCCTAAGTTTTGTAAGATAAGCAATTACCTCATCTGCAGAGCGCATATCCGGCTCGGAAACGATTTCGATTAGAGGCACACCACAACGGTTGTAGTCAATCAGCGTGCAGTCATCCCAGTCATCATGCACTAACTTACCTGCATCCTCTTCCATATGGATCTCATGGATACCAATCGCTTTCTTCACACCATTTACCTCGATGTCTACATGGCCGTTTCGACAAATAGGAAGATATAATTGAGACGTCTGATATGCCTTTGGAAGATCCGGATAAAAATAATTCTTACGGTCAAACTTACATTTCCTTGTAATGTCACAGTTCAATGCAAGGCCTGCTGCCATGGCATACTCTACTACTTTTTTATTTAATACAGGAAGTACTCCGGGCATCCCCGTACATACTGGACAACAATGGGTATTTGGCTTTCCACCAAATTCTGTAGAACATCCACAGAAGATTTTCGTTTTGGTTGCAAGCTCTACATGGACCTCAAGTCCAATGACAGTTTCATACGTTTTCATACGTTTCTCCCCCTTCTATAACGTCGGTCTTACATACTCATGAGTTTGCTCATAAGAATATGCAGCACGAATAATGTCTTTTTCACCAAATGCCCTTCCAATAAATTGGGCACCGATTGGTAATCCTTTGGAGTCAACACCACAAGGGATGCTGATTGCAGGAAGACCTGCAAGGTTAACAGAAACCGTATAAATATCACCAAGATACATTTTTAGTGGATCATCTAAATTTTCTCCAATCTTTAATGCTGTTGTTGGAGCCGTTGGTCCTAAGATCACATCATACTTTTCAAATACCTTATCAAATGCATGTTTGATCACTGCCTTTACACGAAGTGCTTTATTATAATACGCATCGTAATAACCGGAACTTAATACAAATGCACCAATCATCATCCTGCGCTTTACTTCATTTCCAAACCCTTCATCTCTTGTATTTTTGTAGACATCTTGAAGGCCTTCAAAGTTTTCGGTACGATAGCCATATTTAACCCCATCATATCTGGAAAGGTTGGAACTTGCTTCTGCAGAAGCGATCACATAGTAAGCTGGAATTGCATGATCAATTCCTTCTAACTCGCATTCTTCTACAATTGCACCTTTTTTTCTTAACTCTTCGGCAACCTTAAGAATCCCTTGTTTTACTTCTTCATCAAGTCCCTCTCCAAGATAGCCTTTTGGAATACCTACACGCATTCCCTTTACATCGTCTACTAAAGCTTCTGTGTAACGATACTCCTCATTTTTTACGCTTGTGGAGTCCTTTGCATCATATCCTGAAATCACTTCAAGAGCTGCCACACAATCACTTACATTTCTGGCAATTGGTCCGATCTGATCAAGACTAGATGCGTAAGCGATTAATCCATAACGGGAAACAGTTCCGTAAGTTGGCTTAATTCCTGTGACACCACAGAAGCTGCTTGGCTGACGAATCGATCCACCAGTATCCGAACCTAGAGTGTAATATGCCTCTTCTGCCGCAACAGCTGCTGCTGCACCACCGGAGGAACCACCTGGCACATGTTCCACGTTCCAAGGATTTAAAGTTGCTCCATAAAAGGACGTCTCTGTTGTGGAACCCATGGCAAACTCATCCATGTTAAGCTTTCCAATAATGACAGCACCTGCCTTTTCTAAACGTTCTACCACTTCTGCACTGTAAGGAGGCTTAAAGTCACCAAGGATTTTAGAGGAACAGGAAGTCTTAATTCCTTTTGTACAGATATTATCCTTGATTGCCATTGGAACACCTGCAAGAGGAGAATCTGCTAATTCGCCTGCATCAATTCGTTTTTGTACTTCTTCTGCCTGGCTTAGTGCCTCTTCTTCTACAACCGTAACAAAACAGTTATAGCTTTGTTCTCTTTCCTTGATTTTCTCGAGTGTTTGTTTTGTCGCTTCCATTACTGTAACCTGACCTGATTTAATAAGCGTACTTAACTCGAGGGCTGTTAATGTTGTAAGATCCATATCCGTTTCCTCCCTCTATTCTACTGTCTTTGGTACGACAAAACAGCCGTCCTTTTTTGCTGGTGCATTGGCAAGTAAGTTCTCACGGTCATCTCCGTTGGTAACCACGTCTTCACGAAATACGTTGCTTACCTGAAATGCATGACTCATAGGTTCAATACCAGTTGTATCAAGTTCGTTCATTGTATCCATATATCCTAAAATATTACCAAGATCCACTTTTGCACGTTCCTCTTCTTCCTTTGTCAGCTGAAGCTTTGCAAGTGCGGAAACATATTTAATCGTTTCATCTGTAATTTGCATATTCTTTTCCTCCTATGGCTCTAATCTTGTTACATCACGAGGGAACATTGCTGTCTCTCTAACGTTTGCTTCATCAAGCAGCTTCATGGTAAGACGTTCTAGTCCAAGGCCAAGACCGCCATGAGGTGGCATGCCGTATTTAAAGATCATCAGATAGTTTTCAAATGCACAAATATCCATTCCCTTGCTTTCCATCTTTTCAACTAATGTCTGATAGTCATGAATTCTCTGTCCGCCTGTGGTCACTTCCATGCCTTTATATAATAAGTCGAAACTTAATGTGAACTTACTGTTTTGGGGATCATCCATTGCATAAAATGGTCGTTTCTTTGCAGGGTAGTGAGTGACGAATACAAAGTCACTGCCACATTCCTCTTCAAAATAACGTCCGATTAAATGTTCCTCTTCTGGCTCTAAATCATATGGGTTCTTAATCTTACGGTCATATTTTTCAGAAACCAATTCTTTTGCACGATCAAAACGAACCTGTGGAATTTTTGATACATCCGGTAACGTAACATTTAATAACGTTAACTCTTTTTGATAATGTTCTTTTAGGAACTCAAAGGTATGGGCAAGCATCTGCTGCTCCATTGCCATAATATCCTCAAAGCTTTCGATATATCCCATCTCAAAATCTACGGATGTATATTCATTTAAATGTCTTGTTGTATTGTGTTTCTCAGCACGAAAGACTGGTGCGATTTCAAATACTCGATCATATACACCAACCATGGTCTGCTTATACGTCTGAGGACTTTGTGCTAAAAATGCTTTCTTTCCAAAGTACTCTAACTTAAATACATTGGCACCGCCTTCTGCATTTCCTGCTACAATCTTTGGAGTACGGATCTCTGTAAATTCTTTCTCAAATAAGAAATCACGAAATCCTCGTACTAACCCTTCCTGAATTTTAAATATTGCACGTTCTCTCACATTTCGTAAGGAAATAGGACGAAGGGCAACCTTAGTCTCTAATGATGTCTTCATCTTCCATTTGGCAATTGGTAATGGCAGCATGGCATCCATAACTGGCTGACTTAAGATCTTGATATTCGTAAGTCTTACCTCGAATCCATGTGGTGCTCGTTCTTCTTCGGCAACAACGCCTTCAACTTCGATTGTGGAGCCCTCTTTGATACTCTTTAGATCAAAGTCAAAACTTCCAGAAGTAAAGACACATTGGACTAACCCTTCTGCTTTACGTAAAACAATAAATGCAAATTCACTCATGTCACGGATCGTATGAACCATGCCATCGATCTTAACCACCTGATTATTAAAGCCAGTCACCATTATTTCTTTAATTCCTACAGTTTCTTGTTTACGAATATCAGTTACATATTCCATCGTCATATTTCCTCCTTCTTGCAATTCTCTCTCTTTCGAGACTAGGTAGCCCACAGCTGAACTCTCATTTTATCCACGCTCCTATCGCTGATAGCGATAGAGAGCAAAAAAAAATCCCGAAGCTTAGAATAATCTAAACTTCGGGACGGATAATTGTCATTAGCCGCGGTACCACCCGCAATTGAGAATACTGCCATTCTAGTAATTAAACTCTTGGCGAACATATTCTCCTCTCTACACTTAACGCGTGTTACGCATAACCCTACATGTCTTTTATAACAATTCGAATTATGAGCTCTAGAGTGTTCCATAGACTACTTATCTTCCGCAGTGGGGCTCTCAGTCGGTGACTCCACATTCCTGTCATGGAAGAAAACCATAGTATACAGTCTCTTTCATTGCTGATTGCTATTTTCATTTTTGTGTTAAAATTTATTGAAATACTAACACACAAATTTTTAAGAAACAAGGTTTTTTTTCAAAACCTTATTTTATTAATTTACTTTTTCTGTTTATTTCACTATTTTTACTTAAAATTTTTGTAATACAAAGAATAGCCGATTCTTTTTTACTCTGTGTATAAACTTCGTTCTTCCTGTAATCGCATCATTTCTCTAACAAATTCTTTCTTTGACATCTTATGTGGCTTATATTCCTGGTGGTAAAAATCACCCTCATGTTCTTCGTCATAATCGGTTTCGTCATTCAAAAGTTCTGTTAATTGATTGTACATACAATTTCCCCCTAACTCCTTGCCGGCTCATATATTGTAATTTTTCACAAATTAGAGCCAGTTACATTATGTAAACACATACAGAATATAACTGAATTAACAGAAATTGTCAAGTCATTCGTCATTCTTATTAATTTTCTGAAGCATATCATTCATTTTTAATACATCTTTCTTACTCTGATAAAAATCCAGCACTATATTTATCCAATATATTACGGCAATCGATATGGCTACAATCCAAATATTTCTCATAGGTATGCTGGTTCGTAAAATCGTTAGTATAAGTACAATCGCATTAATATATACATAATGAATTACGGATCTAATCATCCCTCTTACCTTTGTATCCTCTGATGAATGAATAAAGAATAAGTCACCCAACCCGCATAAGGCCGCCATAATCTGTATGGTCACCAGATCACTCATGCTAAAATACGCTCCCTGCGTTCCATTCATCCATATAACCAGCATATTGCCGCCTACCACAAGAGTGAATACAATACAGTATCGGATAAATATTCCTTTGATCACTTCTTTTGCTTCTCCCATCTTCACACCCCCTAAAGTAAAAGCATCCGTTTTAGGACTGCCACGTACTGTCTTGATATAATAACCTTTTCTCCATTTTGAAGAAGGGCTTCCAATCTTCCATTAAACGCTGGAGACAAGCTTTTAATCTTATTCCTATTTAGGATTACAGACTTACTGGCACGAAAGAAATCCGTATTCTTAAATTGTTCCTCAAACTCATAAAGTTTCTGCTTCGACTCATAGACAGAGTCTTTTGTATAGATAAACGCTTTATTATCTACCGACTCTATGTAATAAATATCTTTCGGAGCGATTACATAGAGCCGTTCCTGTCTTGTACCTGTGATCCGAAGAGATTTCATTTTCACGTTATAGATCAGCTGTAGCAACTGCTCATCCATGGTATTTGTGCGAATTATGATTTCCTCTTCTCCCCCATCCTTTAGTTCCTCGATCGTAATTTTCACATGCTCCCTCCTTACAAAGTTTAGCGATCTGCTAAATGTTTTCTTTTCATAATTGCAATTGCAATTCCTAAAAAGATTATACCACTAACCATAAGGATTAATAGACGAAGAAGGAAACTTGCTTCTGTATTTCCATAATATAGGCTGATGCCAAACTCCTTATTAACCTCATTTACTACATCAGCAGGAACACCGCTAAATAACTTTGCACCAATGTCCTTTGTAAATAATTCGCGGAACAAGGAGCTTCCTGACAATGTTGGCAAATATTTAATCACATTCCCTACACTGTCTGGAAGTCCTCCAATAGGAATATAAATGGCTGCTAAAAATCCAACTAATGTTCCAATCAGTCCGCCTAAATGTGAAAATGAGCTGCTCGATTTGACTGCCAAGACACAAAGAAAGCTAAAGCTGCTAAATACAAATACTGTGATTGCCAAAACTCCGATTACCTTTAGTAACTGAATGGCAGAAAGCATTGCCCCGCCACTTGCCACAATGATTATCTCTGAAAAGGCAATGGTTAATAAGCACATAATGAAGGTAACGATAAATCCCGTAAGTACATAGGCAAATACAAAATTGGAACGTTTCATAGGTGCCACATACATGCTGTTTAACTTGTTATTTTCTTTATCTTCAATCATAATTCCGACTACTGCAAATGAAATGGTAACACTATTTACAAGAAGAATGCCTGCCACAATCCAATTTAATATATAAAGCGTTGCATTTAACTTATCCTGGGCAGCATCCCGCATTGGATCAACATCCTTTAATAGAGAAGTTATACTACTTGTTGCACTGTCTCCCAAAAATACAGTCATAAGTACTACGATGATAATCATGGTAAATAATGATGAGAAAATATTCATGCGGTCTCTGGAATACACTTGAATATTACGTTTAATCAGACTCCCAATTTGTTTCATATTAACAAGCCTCCTCTTTTTCTAATTCTGCTGGTGATTTTGTAACTTCTAGGAACACATCATCCATCGTTCCCTTTACTACTTCAAATGAGTCTATATATGGTTCCAATTCCTTTAATAGTGCGATACTATTCTTACTCTCTTTCACATGGATGCTGATGGTGGACTGTTTCACATGAACCCTGTATGGGAACTTCTTCAAGATCCTTAATGCCTTCTCCTTGTCATTTGGCTGAATGATCAGACGGTCATGAGCATAACGGTCTTTTAATTCCATAGGGGTTGCATCCTCGATTACCATACCCTTTTCCAAGATTATGATATGATCTGCCAATGCTGCTTCTTCCATATAGTGAGTCGTTAAAAATACAGTCATCTTGTATTCTTTACGAAGCGTATTGATTAAGTTCCACACCGTCTTTCTTGTCTGTGGATCCAAGCCTGTAGTTGGCTCATCTAAAAATAATATCTTTGGTGCATTCATAAGTGCCCTGGCAATCTCCACCCTTCTTTTCTGTCCACCGGAAAGCGTCTTATAACGAACCTTTAATAAATCCGTAATGTCTAATAGCTCGCTGACCTTCTTCAGCTGCTCTTTATTGACACTCTTATCCGTATTATAAAGGGATGCCCTCATTAGAAGATTTTCCTTTACCGTAAGAAAATCATCCAATGTATTATTCTGAAATACGACGCCAATATTTTTTCTTATCTCATTGTCTTCTTTACCAAGCTGATAACCACAAATCTCAACCTCTCCCTCTTCCATTTTCTGCAGCGTGCAAAGCATGTTGATCGTTGTCGTCTTACCTGCACCATTCTCACCAAGGAAGCCAACTAATTCCCCTTCCTCAACTTCCAATGAAATATGATTAACTGCCTTTACCTTTCCATAACTCTTTGATAATCCTTTTACAGAAATAATTGATTTCATATCGTTTCTCCTTTATTTTCTTTGATACCCTTATTATATGGATAATTTTTCTATACACAAGAACTAAACACGTAAGTTGCATTTCCAACCATTTAAAATGCAAAATCAAACAGGTAAGCTGCAAGATTTCTCCTATAAAAA
>JAUNRX010000031.1:11975-15588 GCA_030539495.1 bacterium
CGTATTGCTACGGAGCTCTCATTTCTTTTCAATATACTTAAACTATTTTAATAAAAAGCCTTTCAATTCCCCAAAGCGCGCCAGCCTACTGACTTCAAGTATTGGAAGCCATCTGTAAGGACAGGCCGATCCAGCTTCTTTTTAACAACTTTAACATTTGATTGGCCTCATAAGTTTCCGTAATCCCTGTCTTACACCAGACAGCATAATGTTCACAATTACATCGAATAAAATTACATGACTTTTCGCCAAGACGCTCATAGGCGCGCTTAACAGTCTCTTGGGGTGAATACAGTTTATATTTTCCCATTTGAAACGAGGTCACTAACGAACTCTCCTTCTCAAATGTTTCCGTTAAATTAAGTTTTGGAGCAATCAACTTATGCAGTGACTTACTCTGTGTATTTATGTCGCAAAATTTTTCTGCCGGATGATAAAATTCTGAGAAATCACACACATAACAAGTTTCCTCATTTTCCATAAAGGAATCATAACTACTGATATGAACGACCGCACTGCCGTCCTTATTTTCATTTCCTTCAATGGGATAATAATGTATTACTTCATATTCCCCAATATATATACCAAAATGTTGATAAAATCCATAATCTACACCGATCATGTCACCAGCCTTAAGGTTTGTGCACTTTTTCTCCATAATAACCACACCCAGCATATCCCTTATCATATCTTATGCGCAAGCCAAGGTGTCCAATTCATGTCTGCTTCCCCTTCTAATAAATATCTTCCGGGTCAAATTCTCCGTCAAACACCTTTTTTGCAGGACCGGATAGATAGATAACATTCTGATTCCTGTCATAGTGAACCTTTAAAATTCCACCCTTACAATGAACCATCACATCCTCGTCTAATCTATCCGTAATAATGCCAGCAACTACTGAGGCAGCCGTTCCTGTACCACAGGCCAATGTTTCTCCCGTGCCACGTTCCCAGACCCTCATCTTGATATTATTACGATCAACGACCTGGACGAATTCTACGTTAATGCGGTTTGGAAACTTCAGATTATGCTCCATTGGCAAACCATATTTGGAGACTGGGAATCCTGCCACATGATCTACAAATACCACTGCATGAGGATTTCCCACAGAAACACAAGTAATGAAAAACGTGCGATCCAATACCGTAAGCTCCTCATCCTTCACCGTTTCCATTTCCGTCACAACAGGAATAGCACCTGCATCCAGGACCGGTTTTCCCATATCCACCATGACCTCTACGACTCGTTCCTGCCGTACTGTCAAAAGCAGGGTCTTCACTCCTGCAATGGTCTCTACGGTAATCGTAGTCTTTGATGTCATCTTTGTCTCATATACATATTTACCAATGCAGCGAAGTGCATTACAGCACATTTCTGCACTGGTTCCATCCGGATTAAACATACGCATGCTATAATCTGCAATCAGACTGTCTCCAATTAGGACCAGACCATCTGCTCCAATTCCAAGATGCCTGTCGCTTAATGTTCTGCTTAATTTGTCTGGATTATTCACTTTTTCATAAATACAATTAATAAATATATAATCATTGCCACAACCATGCATTTTCGTAAACTTCATATCATGACCACCAAATAATTGCTTGTTATTACTATATGCAAGTGATGAAGTATTGGTTCCCTACATTAGCTGTAGCAGCATTTCCGCCGTCTCCACCATATTGGTGCCGCTGTCCATGCTGGTTTTCTGAATATATCGATGCGCTTCCTCTTCCGTGAGGTTATTGCGTTCCATTAATAAGATCTTTGCCTTATCTATTGTATCTTTATCCTTCTGATTACGTGGTTTCGGCTTTCTACTCTCCAGCTGCTTCTTTTTCTTAAGCCTGCGATAGTAATTATAGGACATCATCTGAATGGTATTGAGTAAATCATTCATCTTAATCGGCATGCTTAAACATACAATGCTATTATTTGTAACCTCTCCCAATTTTGCAGGAGATGCAATCAGCAACATTTCAAACCCTACTGGCAAATAGTTATGTAACTGAAGGTAATGCATGTCATTTAAACGATAGCCGCATAAAATAATACCACCATCTAATTCATTTGCAATCGTTACTACCTGGGCTCCGGAAGTGCAGGTAGCTGATACTTCGAAACCATTCCGTATAAGGACGTTACGTATGTTTTTCGCATCTTCCGCTTTAGGAAATGCGACGATTATACTTAACATTTAGCTACACCTCCTACCATCTGTTTTGATGTTTTCTGCTTCCACTAAATGCGCTCAAGGTATTCATCGATTTCCCAAGGGGATACGTTTCTTGTATAAGATACCCATTCTTTCTTCTTTGTCTGAAGGTATTTATCTGCTAAATGTTCTCCTAAGATCTCTGCTATATACGTATCCTTCTCAAACGCTTCAATTGCTTCTCCTAAAGAACTTGGCAATGTTTCAATCTGCATCTGTCTAATTGCATCCTCATCAACTGCCCTTAAATCTGTAGTAATGGATTTTGGTGCTTCCATGTTTTTCTTAATTCCATCAAGTCCTGCTGCTAACACTACCGCTAATGCAAGATAAGGGTTTGCTGCACAATCCGGGCTTCTAAGCTCGATCTTTCTTGTTCCACCCTTTACTGTAGGAATGCGGATCAATGGACTTTGATTTTGTTTGGACCATCCAATATAGACTGGTGCTTCATATCCTGGTACTAATCGTTTATAGGAATTTACGATTGGATTAGTAATTAGGGACATGCCTTTGGCATGTGCAAGAACTCCTGCAATAAAACTTTTTGCTTCTTTGCTTAAGCCCTCTTCCTCTCCTTTAAACATATCTTTTCCATCTTTGTACATGGCCATATTAATATGCATGCCGGAACCTTTTGCATGTGTCTTTGGCTTAGGCATGAACGTTGCATGTAATCCATGTCTTCTTGCTACTGTTCGAACCACTAATTTAAATGTCACAATATTATCAGCAGACTGCAATACGCTGTCATATTTAAAATCAACCTCATGCTGTCCAGGAGCATCTGCATGGAAAGAGGATGTAATCTCAAATCCCATATCCTCTAACATAAGAATCATTTCGCGTCTTGCATTTTCGCCTGCATCAACAGGACCGATATCAAAATAAGCACCTTTTTCAGATGTATTAGTAGTAATTCCTCCTTGCTCGTCAAGGTCAAATAAGAAGAACTCGCATTCAGGTCCGATATCGAAATCAAATCCCATTTCCGCTGCCTGATCAATGACGCGTTTTAAAATTCTTCGGGAATCCCCTTCAAATGGCTCTCCTTCCGGTGTGTATACATCACATAAAAATCTTGCTACTTTTCCTTGTTGAGGTCTCCATGGGAAGATTTCAAAAGTATCTAGGTCTGGATACAAATATAGCTCTGGACGCTCTGCTCCTGCAAAGCCTTCAATTGCACCACAATCAAAAAGACATTCATTATTCAATACTTTATCAAGCTGGCTTGTTGTCACTGCCATATTCTTTAACGCTCCACATATATCAACAAATTGCAAACGGATAAACTCTACATCTTCTTCCTCTACAAGTCTAATAATGTCTTGCTTTGTGTACTTACTCATGTTAATCGCTCCCTAAATAATCAAATTTTATATTGCTGTTGCTCCTTC
>JAUNRX010000031.1:15688-32242 GCA_030539495.1 bacterium
CTCATGTTAATCGCTCCCTAAATAATCAAATTTTATATTGCTGTTGCTCCTTCGGCATCCTGCGGAGCAATTTTTTATAACTTAGGATATGCCAGCGCATACCACTTTTCATAAGTATCTGCTCGCAGATACTTCCGCCCCGAGCAGGTTCCGTCCATGGGACGGATACCCTCCGCTCCTGCGAGTGGGCATCCTGCGGAGCATTTTTTATAACTTAGGATATGCCAGCGCATATCCTAAGTTATAAAAAAGGGCAAAGTCCGCTTATGTTCGTGCGTCTTTGCCCAAGTTATTGATAATGATAACAATCCCGTTACGCTTTGTCAAGACGCTTTAGCGTCCTAAAGCCAACTTAGATTGTAAATAACTCTATTTTTTTGTTTTTACTGACTTAATTCCACTGAAACTACTGTATACCTTTTTCTTATTTACGACACGATATGCACGTACCTTATAATAATATGTCTTGTTTCTCTTAAGTTTGGATACTGTCTTTTTAGTAGTCTTAGCTTTATTAATTGTCGCTACTTTCTTATAAGTACCATTTTTCTTAGTGGATTGATAAATTTCATATCCGCTTGCATAAGAAACCTTATTCCAATTTAATGTAACCTTGGTTCTAGAAGCTGCCTTTGCCTTTGTAATCTTTGTTGTATTTAAAATAGCCTTGCCGGATTTAATTCCAGATGCTTTTGCACGGATTTGCTTATTACCAGACTTCTTATAAGAAACTACTTTATAGTAATATCTTGTTCCTGTCTTAATCTTATAAGAGTCCGTGTAAGAAACGGTCTTTTTATTTGTGATTGTCTTAATCTTCTTATAGGAACCATTTTTCTTTTCGGAACGGTAAATAATATATCCGTCTGCATTTGACACTTTGTTGTAAGTGATCTTAATACTTGTTGCGCTCTTGCTTGCAACTTTTGTAATCTTTGTTGCTGCCGGTGCCTTCACAACCGGAGCAACTACCGCTTTTTTCGTTACTGTCACATCAAAGCTTGTAACCTTAGTCTTACCTACGGAAACTGTAATCGTTGCCTTTCCTGCTGCAGCTGCCTTTGCTGTCTGCTGATTTGTAATTGCAACTACCTTTGAATTACTGCTTGTAATCTTAACTTCACTGGCAAATCCAATTTCTGAAGCCTGAAGTAAGGCAATTGAGGAGCCTTCCACTACACTTTTATTTGTCTTTGTCTGTAATAGCTGGCTTACGATATCCTTTTTATACGTAACAAGTGCTGGATCTGCATTTACCCTTGCTTGATCCTCTGCAGATAATTTATTATATTCTTTCAATAACCCATTTAAACTAGTAATTGCCTGTTTTAAACTATCTTTCGTAACCTTTGGAAGTGCCTTCACTTTATTAATGAATGTAATGCCTTTATCTCTGTTTACTGTAATTTCAACCGTTTTTACAATTGGTTTTAATGCTGTCGATGTATGATTATCCTTATTTACTGTATCTAAAACATCTTGGTATAATCCTTGACTGCAAGTAATCTCTACCTGTTGTTTGGAGTTTTCTGCTCCCTCAGCCCCGTTAAAGGCAATTGGATCCTTAGAAATACTAACTTCTTTTGTAATATCTCGTGTTTTACCGTTTTTATAAGTTGCTACTACTTTTAATCCGCTAGGATCAAATACTTCACCTTGTTTATATGTTGTCTTTGTTGGCTGGCTCGTTACCTCAATAGAGTCTACTGCACTACCAATCGCCATCACATAACCGGAATCATTTTTAAGGTATAACGTGCCATATTCATCTGTAATTGCACTACAGATTGCATATTGAGCTTGCTCATTTTGTGGCGTAAATAAAATATCTGCATAGGTTCCATTATCACAAGCTGTCTGACCCTTTTTATCTCTAATTACACGAATGATGCCATTTGCAGAATTTTCTACAAAATACACATAGACGCTGCCATCTTTCTTCTCATAAGCAGTTGTTAATAATCCACTGGACTGATTATATCCTTTTGTCTCACAAGTATAGGCAATAGCGAAACTGTCTAAATCAACAACTGTAATATTATGTCCTGAATACTCTTGATATGCATTAGTGCCAGATACACCAATATATGCTCTTCCATTATACACCACAGGAGTAGATGTACTTGCCCCTGATAACTTGATTTTCTTAACCTGGTCTTTGTTAATCCTTCCATCTTTGTCTATTTCCATACTATAGAAATATCCATTGGAAGAAGTAAAATAGCAACGCTTTGTTGCAGTGTCATAACTGATATTACAACGAATGTTTCCCTCAATATCTGTAACCTGATCCAAAACGGCACCTGTCTTTGGATTAAATGTAATTACCAGTCCATTTTCACCGCCAACAACCAGATAGTCATCTGTCACAAAGGCTCCCGACCAATAAAACCCTGCCTTATGAGCATATGTCCAAACAGCTTTTTTCTCTTCTGTTTTAGAAGAAGGATCTTCATCCTTAGCATCTATACATATAAAGTTAGCCTCTTCATCACTATTAAAAAATCCTGTATAAAGATAGCCATCGTTATATATAATGCTGGCATTTGGAGTACCTTCTAATGCATCTTCATAAACCCAAAGTGACTCCAATGTATCTGCATCAAATGCTTGTACAACTCCATCAGATAAGGCTACAAAGATTTTTCCATCTGCATAAGTTGGAGTATTAATTGCATATCCTGCATCTGTCTTCATTGGCATGCTTACTACTTTCTCACCTGTAAAACGATTTACCTTTACAATGTCTTTTAAAAATGTAAAGTATAAATAATCCCCTACAAGAATAGGACATGCCGGTGTTGACCATCCCTCCTTAAATTCTGTTGCCCAAAAAAGAGATGCTTCTTTATAAGAGGCCGGAATTGGTACATTGGTAACTGCGTTATTATATTCATTCCCTCTAAAGTTTGGCCATGCAACTTGTCCTTCTTTTGTCTGACTTACTGCTATGTTCTCATTTGCTGCTGCCATATTGGCATAAGCTGCTTCCATCGGCATATTTACCAGCATAACTGCCGCTAAACCTGCCACAATCGTCTTCTTAATACGACTTAATTGTCTCATAAATAATCCTCCATTTTCTATGATCACTTAAACAATACTTATTTGTGGAGGTGGCATCTGTAGCAGAGCATATTTTTATGTACATAAGACCAAAGTGTCTTTGACACTTTACTCCTATCAATCAAAAAAATACCCTCTTTCAATTAGAAAAAGGGCATGTACAAAAAAGCAACCCCATGATTTCTCATGTTGTTACCTACTATTCTGACAAATACACCATTTTCCTCCCAAATGTGTTGTTTCTTATCTATATAAGGCAGGTTTCCTGGCTCAAGTTCATCTGAAAACTCTTGGCCTTCCCAGTAATCCAGTGGCCTCAAAAATACAGAGCTTTCATCCCTTTTACAGTAGTGGGGACTGCTATGGTCTTACACCATATTCCCTATTATTCGACTTAATATTCTTCTTTTAAGTCGACACCTTATATGTTTCTTCGATCTTCTTCAACATTCTAGCATAGATTTCCATCTTCTGCAATCATCAGTTGCAAACCGTTTTCTTTGGTCATATCCGGTTGCATTTAAAAATATAGTAGTATATAATCACATCAATTAGTAAAATCGCCTCCTATATCACTATGAACTAAAAAGAAAGGACCGAAATGAAGTAAGTATGTTAAAGAAACACTCCCCTCAATTAGTATCCCTACTATTAACCATATGCTTGGCCATCTTATTTTATACGCCTCAAAAAGCATATGCGCTCACTGAAACAAACACACGCTCAATTGCTGCTATTCACAAGATACTCAATTGGGAAAAAGAAAATCTACATAGCAATAACAGCATTCTTTCCAGTAAATTAATCTCAAATGCAGGAACAACCGAAGGAGATTGGTTCGCACTTGCACTTGGACGGCTAGGAAATCAAATCGATTATGATACGTATCTGACATCATTGACCACATATACTACAAATCAGTATGAACTTCATGATGGAATTATATCGAATAAGGCAACTGACTGGCATCGTCTGGCGCTCACTATGCTCTCTTTAGGAGGAGACCCCACCACGATTACGTATGATACGAAAGATTTTTCTTTCTCCTTAATCAAAGAAGGTACCTACGATTTTACTGCTACCGACTCTCTAGACACACAAGGAACTAATGGTTTGGCTTATGCCTTAATCACTCTAGATTCTATGCGCTATAAGATACCGAAAGACAGTAAGTATACGCGAGAAGATCTAATCGAGGCACTATTTGCCCATCAAAATAAAGACGGTGGTTTTTCTCTGGATCCATCGGCAAAGAACAGTGACCCTGACCTTACCGCCATTGTAATCCAGGCACTCTCCCCCTATTACAATCAGGGGCTGATCTTTCAACAAAAGACAGCACGGTCTGTCATAGATGCGGCGCTCGGATATCTATCTAAGATGCAGACTACTGACGGCAGTATCAAAGGTGCAACTGAACGTACCTTAGAAAGTACTGCCCAAACACTGCTTGCATGCACTACACTTGGTATCAATCCTGCCACGGACCATCGCTTTATAAAGAATAATCGAACCCTTCTAGATGGGCTGCTTCTCTATCAACAAGAAGACGGTGGATTTTCTCATGTAGAAAACGAAACAGAATCTAATACCATTTCAACACAACAAGCTTTATGTGCCCTTGTCTCATATGTCCGTTATTTAAATAATAATCGTACCTTTTATGATATGAGGCCTGAGATTTCTAACAAAGTCAAACGTACCATTACTACGCTTGAACAACAATTGAGTTCGCTTACTACCAAAGATAAGGAAACTCTAAAAAACCTTTATAGCACATACTGCTCCATTCCAGAAGAAGAACGCAGCTATGTCTATCATTATTACAAACTGGCAGATGCCATGGAAAAAGAAGGACTATCTCCGAAACCAGCCTCTTTAAAGGATACTATGGAACTCAATGATCATGGCAGTGGTTCCATTTATAATATTGTTGCCAAAGAACCAAGCATACCCGAAAGCAGCTTTACGGAAAATGACTTAAGCACTTATCAAATGCTGTCTAATCCTTATAATATCGACGACTATGGTATGGTGATCTCCCTTCTCTTAAAATTAAAGAGAACCAGCCCGGAAAACTATCCTTCGGATTGTTCCTCTGTCATTTCCTATGAGAATCTACTTCAGAATTTAGAAGAAGAGAAATCCGCAATTGAAACGATGAATGTTAAGATTGCACAGATTAATGGTGAAATTAAAGATCACCTAGAACCATTTAATCATATCACCAAAAAGGATAAGGAGTTAGTCAATCGACTAATCGGAGAGACTGCTGCTTTAAATAAAAGCGCTCAAGATAAAATTGAAGGGTATGATCAGCTGTTAGCTGCATATAAAAAGCTAAATTCCAATGCTAAAACGCTATTAATCTGGGTCATCCTATGTATGCTCGTACTGCTTTTAGCAGTTCCAATCGTAATTACCTTATACCATAAACGAAATAAAAAAGAGAGTGTTCAATAACGGTTGTTATTGGACACTCTCTTTTATTATTTAGTTATGTTGACTATAGAAGTCAAAGATCGTATCGAAATATGGAATTAAAAGTTCATTTGGTGTAGACCATAACTGATGTTTTGCCCCTTCAACCATCATAAACTGAATGTTATCTGATCCATTTGCTAACTGATAAAGACCATTTGCCTCTACTAAAGCATCTTTCTCCGCCTGGAATAAAAGAACTGGAATTTGAATCTTATCCATATTTTCTTGCTTTAGTAAGTTTTTCGTTTCTGCAATCGCAGCCTTAAGCCAAGCATAGGAACCACCACTTACTTGATAATTCTTATTTTCTATTTCTTTTGAATAGTAATAGTCATATCGTGCTTTACTAGAAGTAGAACTTCCCTCGAAATCATACTCTTCTTTGTATGGACCATATCCCATTAAGTAGGAAGTCTCTTTCCCAATAAGGTCCATAACATTTGCTAATAAGTTAGCCGCCATTTCCGGTACGGAACCTGTATTTACATCAAGCATCGGTGCTGAAAGTACTGCTGCCTTAAAGTACCCTTGATTATCTTCAATAAATCTAGTCGCAATGGCACCACCCATAGAATGTGCATATAAGTACATAGGCTTACTTCCATTATTCTTAACGACTACTTCATCCATAAATAACTTAAAGTCTTTTGCATACTCATCAAATGAACTGATGTAGACAAGGGACTTATCTTCCACTTCTCTTGTAGAAGATCCATGTCCACGGTGTTCCATAATGTACACATCATATCCTGATTTTAAATAATAATAAATTACTTCATTGTATTTATCCGCATATTCAGTAAAACCATGGCTGATTACCACGCTTTTTTCTGCACCTTCCATTTGGTACATGCGGTAGTATAAACGATGTTCCCCACTGTTAAAAAATCCGTCTGTAAGGCAGCTTTCTAACATTGGTTCTACATCGTTTTTCATTGTCTCAACAAAATCTTCTTCTGATAAATAAATATTGTTCTCTGTCTGCGTCAACTCTAATGTCTGACGTTTTTCTGGTACTGCGATATCCTTTGTTGTACATAAGAAAATCCCAACCCCCGCCAAGATTACAATACAAACTAAGACTATGCTTAGTAGCAGTTTTTTACGTTTTAACATCCTTTTCCTCTTTCTGTATATCTTTTAGTCATTCTTACCCTTTATATATCGACATTTTTCAACATTTACAACAGAGTGAATCTCAACATTTTCCTTAAGGAATGGCATAAAAAAACTGGAAAAAAATATATTATAAAAACCACTTTTTTAAGGTGCCATTCTATGAATTTACAAGAGGAAAACGCAAAAATCATGTCTTTTATTAAAGTTGGGATTGCCGTTCTATCCATCATTGCAATCTTTGGACTAGGGTTAAACTATGTCCCCAATGCCATTACTGTAACCACAGGATCTACAGAAAAGAAACTTCCCATCTACTGCGTTGATACCGATAAAAAACAAGTCGCCATCAGCTTTGACGCGGCTTGGGGAAACGAACAGACTAGCGGACTTTTAGACTGTCTAAAAAAATATAACGTTAAAGCAACCTTTTTTATGACTGGAGGTTGGATTGAAAAATATCCGGAAGACGTTAAAAATATCTATGCTGCCGGCCATGATCTTGGAAATCACAGCGAAAACCACAAACAGATGTCCAAACTTAGTTCTTCCCAATGTACCTCAGAAATCACTTCTCCACATACTAAGGTAAAAGAACTCACAGGCATCGATATGACCCTGTTTAGGCCTCCATTTGGGGATTACAATAACACACTGATAGACTCCGTACACTCCTTAGGCTACCATTGCATTCAATGGGATGTTGATTCCTTAGACTGGAAAGATTATGACGCCAAGACAATAACCAATCGCATCCTAAAAGATAAGCACCTTGGAAATGGCTCCATTATTCTAATGCATAATGGCGGAAAGCATACATTAGAAGCACTTCCTTCCATTATCGAAGGCTTACAAAAAGAAGGCTATGAGTTAGTAAAGATTAGCGACCTTATCCTTACCAAAGACTATGAAATGGATCAGGAAGGCCGCCAACATGTTGCCAAGCCATAACCTTCTTCTCTCTAAAGCAGACTTACTATCCAACGTATTGGACTTATTACACTGAGGACTCTTAGAATATCTGGCATCTGACTTATAGCCACGAATGTTCCACCAAGGATCGAACTAAGTGCCGCAATGGCAGATGCCGTTATATTCGCACTTAGTTCTTTTCTTGTAATTCCTACAATTACAGCCGCAAAACAACTTACAACGACAGAAATAATAACTCCGATCAGTGCCGTTCTTCCCAACGATACCATATACTGTGACTGAAATAGGTACAGACTTATAAGTATTGCTTCCACTTGTAATAGTATCGTTACAAAGGTTGAACCAATATATCCAAGCATATAACTTTCGTGTCTTCCCCCTGCATATGCATATCGTCTTTTTACACCTTCCTGCTCATCCCTTACTTCCCTGGATACATAGATTGTTGCAATTACCATATATATCGTAACCAACATGGCGATCATGCGTTGGCTCTGACTCATGCTATTCTTCGTTACATCTGTATTCTGTGTACGCTCCTCTAAAATCTTGCTTTTTATGCTTTCTTCCTTTTCCTTTTCCGTTACTTTATTAATTATTTGATCATATTTTCCTATAATTTGATCCGTATGCATGGTCTCCGGCTTTGCCAATGCAATCTCTATTGTCTCATCTTCCGAAAAAATATCTTCCCAGTGCTTTCTCTCCGCTTCATCTCCTAATACTCCAATTCGCACTTCCTTGGTTGTAATTGCTTCTGTAATACTTGCAAACAGAATCATTACCAAGGGTAGCATCAATATAACCAGATACGTACTTGCCCTTATAAACGTCCTTCTAAGATTATTTTTCATAACCAGGTAAGTTCCCATTGATATACTCCTCCTTCTTAAAACATCTCACCGCCAGCATTGCAAATATAACTGCCACTACTATATTTCCCAAAATAAGTTTCTGAATCAATGCTGTATTATGATCAAACAATACTAAAAAACAAGCTCGATTAATCCATCCTAAAGGCGAACAATTTATAAGGAACTGAATGATTGGCTCACTTGTACCGAACCGAAAAAATACTCCTCCTAAAAGTCCGAACACACAAATTGGAACGCTAATAATATTCTTAATAATCATAAAATTCTTCATACCTAATCCGATAAAAGTCCCTACAGCACTAATTAGAAGTGCTAACGAAAAAATAAGTACTACAAGCAAGATGGACTCTTTCCCTATCGGTATATGAAAAAGGAACACTGCCCCCGTCATGACAAGCAACGAGCAAAACACCAATACAATCATGCCACTTACAATCTTCGCTGCCACAATCGTCCTTGGTAAGATGGGTGCCGTCATTATACGATATGCAGTCTTTTGATATGCATCGTCTTTTCCTGCATATACGATGGTTACAATACCAATACATAGACAGAAAGGTATCATTACCACACTATAATACTGATAACTTTCTATCTCCGTTCCAAACATCCCTTTTGTAATAGCACCTAGAATTAAAATAAAAAGGATAGGGGCTATTATGTTGTATCCCAAGGCAAAGCCTTCTGTCATCCGTCGTCTTACATTGATCCATAACATTTGTCTAAAGACCTGCATATTCCTTCTCACTCCTCATCTCTCAGGCTGCTACCTGTTATTGATAAAAAGATATCTTCCAGTGAACTAATTCCCTGCTTTTCATACTCTCTTTTCAACGTTTCCTTATCACAATCCAGAATAACTGCTCCTTGATCTGCAATTACCAGCCTGCTGCAAAGAGCATCAATCTCCTCCATATAGTGAGAGACATAAATCACCGTTGTTCCCCTCCGATTTAATTCCTTAATTGCAGAAAGGATATGATTTCTAGACTGAGGATCAATTCCAACGGTCGGTTCATCCATAATGAGTATTTCCGGAGAATGCGCAATAGAACATGCGATATTAAGTCTCCTTTTCATACCACCCGAGAACTTTCCAGGTCGCTCCTTTCTATGCTCCCATAACCCCACAAATTCCAATGCCTCTTTTGTCCGTTCCTTTAATCCTTTTCCTCTAACGCCATAAAGCGAGCAAAAAAAGGAAACATTTTGTTCTGCGGATAAATCATTGTATAATGCAATCTCCTGTGGAACGATACCTAAGGATTGCTGCAGACTTTTTAAATTCTCATTGATCTCTCTCCCCTCAAAAAGTATCTTGCCTTGATCCACTGCTTCAATTCCTGTAATCAATCGTATCGTTGTACTTTTCCCTGCTCCATTTGGTCCCAGAAATCCAAGGACCTCTCCTCTATCTACGTAAAACTTCATTCCATTTAATACGTTTTTGTTCCCATACTGCTTCATTAATCCCCTAATCTCTAATAAATGTTTCGCTGCCTGTTCCATAACAGCTTCCCTTCTTTCTTTATTATTCAATATTAAATATCCAATGTTGGATATTTGATTTTAAAAAAATAAAACTATTTTTATACCGTTCAAGAAAGGGACTGCAATCCTCATTGCAATCCCTTTCTCTTTCGTTATAACTGTCTCTTTAGTTCTTCAATAATACGGTCTAAATTCTGGATGGCCTTTAAAGGATCATCCAGAACCTCTTTCTTAAGCTGCTCCGCCAATATAAGACTTTGTTTCGTAACCGGCTGCTCACTTACTAGTTCATAACGCTCCGAATCAAATGTCCTAATAAAATTAATCATAATCTGGCTTTCCTCTATGTACTGTTCTATATTCTGAAGAAGTTCTTCATGCCAAGCAATTTGTGATTTTAATGAGTCAATTGACATCTGAAAACTTAGTTTTAGCAATTTACTTGCACTCCCTGCCGCTTTCGCATTTGACCAGCTAATCCAATATTCTTCTTGCTTTTTAAGTTCATCAATATGTTTCTTGATAATAATCTGCATTTCTTCTTTTGGCAGTGTGCTAAGCATGGGAGCAGTTATAAACTTCATAGATCCAACATTCGTAATAGGCGCTGCAAGTTCTGCTTCCATTTCTTTTATTAAGGTCTGTTTACCAAGTTCTGTAATCTTATAAATCTTGCGGACTCTTGAACCTGTATGCTCTTCTCTTAAGACTTCTATATTCTTCTCTTTTTCCAGTTTCGTCAATGCATAATAAATAGAACCTGATTGGATTTTGGTCCACTGATCTGTACCTTGCAATTGCAGAAACTTCTGTATCTCATATCCATGTGTTGGCTTAACATTCAAATAAGACAAAATAATTCCACGTATCATATTTGTTTCTCCTGTTTTTTTATTTTCCATTTATATCCAATCTTTGTTATATTATATGCCCAACATTGGATATTGTCAACACCACTTTTTGATAAAAGAACAAAATTTCTTCGATATCTTCCTTTCTCCTGAGTGCGCATCCAAAGCTTGGCGACTTTGTCGACAAGCAAAAAAAGAGGTTATCCAAACTGGATAACCTCTTTCTCATTCTAACCACATATTATGATGACTCTAAGGGGATTTGAACCCCTGTTACCGCCGTGAAAGGGCGGTGTCTTAACCGCTTGACCATAGAGCCTTGCTACTCCTTAAGTATATCACAGAAAAAAGTATCGGTCAATACCTTTTTCGCTCTTTTTCGCTGGTAATTTATTCTATTTGAGTTTATTTGACAAAGTATTCATCTTTTTACTAGCATTCGCTTTGTCTATCTTATATAATATACCTTTGAAAAAACAGGAGGTATTTAAAAATGAAACGAAATTATGGAATTGATCTACTACGAATCCTAGCAATGATTATGGTTCCTATACTCCATGTGCTTGGTCAAGGCGGAATTCTGAATTCTCTTCCCAAACTTAGCACCAAATACGAACTAGCTTGGCTACTTGAAACTGCCAGTTACTGCGCTGTTAATTGTTTCGCCCTAATAAGTGGCTATGTAGGTATTAGTACAACATTCAGATACTATAAAGGACTAGTATTGTGGCTACAGGTTACATTCTTTACTGTACTTATTACAGGATTTTATGCTTATACAATGCCTGATATCATTACTGCCGAACATTGGAAACAGGCACTTACTCCGGTATCTTCAAGACAATACTGGTACTTTACCGCATACTTTACCCTATTTTTGTTTATACCATTTATTAATTCAGCAATTAATAGTCTATCACTTAAACAGCTAAAAATACTTGGTATAACTATTGTAACCACCTTATCCTGTTGGGAAACAGTTACCCAAAGCGATTTGTTTTGTCTTAAAAATGGATACTCCTTTTTATGGCTTACTGCTCTATATATCTTAGGTGCTATTATTAAGAAGACTGAATTTGGAATTAGAACAAGTAAAATCAGCTTATTTATACTATATTGTAGTTGTACATTATTAAGCTGGGGATTTAAGCACTATTTTTCAATGCATCCAATGAAAGTAATCAAACCCGATCTCCTGATCTCATATATCTCACCTACTATTTTGATTTCAGCAATTGCCCTATTGCTATTATTCTCCAAGCTTACAATTAGAAGTACACTTTCTATTAGGCTAATTAAATTATTCTCACCACTTGCATTTAGCGTATATATTATTCATGTACACCCACTCATTTGGATAAATGCATTCAAAAATCGTTTTGTAGAATATAGCTCGTATCCGGTATTCCCCTTAGTCCTTCACATTCTACTTGCTGCTCTTTCTATTTTTCTCTTATGCGCTGCAATAGATTTTATTCGACATTATTTATTTTCACTCCTCCATATCAATGAAGTTTGTAGATTTCTTCTTTCCTTTACTGAATCGAAAGAAACCTCATCTGTCATTATTCCTTTTGTAAAAGAGGAGGAAACAGTACTTATACATACCTCTTCTGACTTATAATCAAGTGCGAGTTCCACACGCTCTGCGAGTTTCTCTCGTTATCGCGACAGTCGCCAAGGTAATGCAAGCATCACTTTGGCTTGTTGTTCGCGTAAATTAAAAAAGGCTGTCGCTTCTCGCGACAGCCTAACCTCTATGACTCTAAGAGGAGTCGAACCTCTTTGTCTCCATAAATGACTATGTCTTAACCACTCGACACTAGAGCCCCATGTTTATCTTTTGTACAACATTTACTACTGTTTTAATGGTATCTTAATCAGAATTTCAAATACCTTTTTCTCCTGATCTGCCTTAAACATAAACATACCGTCTAGTGCCTCAACTGTATACTGAATACTGTTCATACCTATTCCATGTAGCTTTTGATCGACTTTTGTAGTTCCTAACTTTTCTTTTTCGTAACGGACTATCCCATTAAACGAATTTTTTTGGTATATTACTAATTTCTTATCCTTCACATAACTACGGAATGAAATCCATTTATACTCTTTGGTATCCTGCCTCATACATGCCTCATATGCATTATTCGCCATATTATTAAAGATCCTGCTAAATTCCAATTCACTAATGTGAATACCTTCAGGAATATAACAATTTCCAAAAAACTCAATATTCTCCTGTGCACACTTTTCTTCTAACCCACTTAAAATCACATCTACAATTAGAGAATTTGAGTTCCTGCTTTGTTTACGGATAATTTGCATCAACTGGTCATCTGTCTGCATTAATAAACGTCTTGCCTCTTCAGGTTCACCGTTTTCAATAAATCGTACTGAATTTTCTAGAATACTCTTATAATCATGCTTATAAATCCTTAGTAAGCCTTCGCATTCATTTTGCTTCTTATAAAGCTGTTTCTGGTATTCCAGCTGCATCTCTGTAATCTCATGTACCATTTCATTTTCAATCCATTGAATGGATTTATATGTCATTATTAATAAACAATAAAAACAAGTATTAATTAATATATAGCAAATCACTGCAACAAGTGCAGTTGTAGTTGCCCCCAGCATATAATTATTAATATACTCCATATTCATCATTAATACTACCAATGTTGTTTTTGTCGTAACAATTGTAAATAATGTGCTTTTATGAAGCAACATGGTCTTTACCTTTTGTAAGTTTACTCCATTATCAAAAAATACCCCTACTATAAACATCGTTAGACTGGTAATTATAAAAGAAAATAAATAAAAAATGGTATTTTGATTTACCTCTCGCATACTCTTATTTAAGCATACCGCTATAATTGCTATGGTAAAACCACGAAGTTTTATCAAATGAAAAACAGTATTTAAACAAAGAATGTAGTTATTAAAAATAGATTCAGAAAAAGCCAAAAGGAAACTAAGCATATAAATGGCCATAGTAATTAAATTTAGAAGCGGCAAAAATACGCGGCCGCTAATCAACCACATACTAATCCCGGTTACACAAATTGGAAAAATAGCAACTACCTTCCATCGTTTCATCCTTGTATGCAATACACTACACGTATAATAGAAAAAGAATATATTATATACATACATAACAAAAAAACAGACTATCCACATAATCTGACTATAAAAACCACTCATATTAATACTCCACGACTATATCACAATATGATCAAACTCATATTGTATTAAATCCTCTTTAAATATACTGGCATACTTTCTGCCAATCGGTATGCTAATATTCTTTCTCAATTTGCACTCTGATTTTGTAAATGTTTCAATATATTCTGCATTTACAATATAGGACTTATGGCATCTTATAAAGCCGTGTTCTCGAATTTTCTCTTCAATACTTCCCAATGTACTAATATATTCCTCAACTCCACCGTCGTCCTTGTATAGAAACAGTGTCTTATTAATACACTCAATATAGAGTATCTCTGAAAGCTCCATCACAATTCTCTTTTTCTTAGTATAAAGTATTAATTTCTTTGCATTCTTCTTTTCAATCAGGCTAATTGCCTTCATTAATACTTCTTTTAACTTTACCTGATAATTTTCATCCTTTAGCACATAATTTAATGGCTCTACCTCAAAAGAATCAATTGCATACTCTTTGCTAGAAGATAAAAATATAATTTCGCCACTAAAACCATACTCTCGCAATTGTTTTGCCGTTTCAATTCCATTAAACTCTCTCATAATCATATCCATAATTATAATGTCAAATGAATTTACTTTATCTTCTAGTTCAAATAAAAGACTCTCACCATTAAAAAATTTCTGTATATTTAACTCTAACTCCGTTTCTGCTCCTATCTGCTCAATAATCCCACTACAGACCTCTAAAAATAAGCCGTCGTCATCACATAAACATACATTTATCATAATCCTCCCCCCCTAACTGATAATAAACTACATTTATCATTATAATCTGCTATACAGGAAAAGGCAATTATGAAGTGTGCATTTTTTATGCAAAATAGTACTGATTCTTTCCATTTTCTTTTGCTTTATAAAGAGCATTATCCGCCATTTTATAATTTTGAATATAGTCACAGTCTAAATCTAGCTGCTTAATTCCAACACTAATGGTAAATCTTGGATACAGCACTTCTTCACTTAAATCATCTAATATATTTTCAACAACTTCGACTACTGTCTGTCTTTCCCCTTTAATCAGACCAACAAACTCATCTCCACCTAATCGATAAAACTCACCTTTAGTATGTCTTTTCAGTATTTTTCCAAGTACTCGTAAACATTCATCCCCCATTGGATGCCCCATTCGGTTATTAATTACTCGAAAATCATCCAAATCAATTAATACCAAATAATATTCATCCTTTTTTTCTCCATAGATGCTATGGATTGTTGACTCATAATTACGTCGATTATTTAATCCTGTTAGTAAATCTGTTGTTGCCTTTTTATACTCAATGATTTCCTTTGTAATATTTTTCGCAATACAGAGGACTCCGCCATTGATTCTTTCCTTCATTACACGATAGAATGCATTCCCTCTTGTTTCAATTGCAGTATAAGATCCTCTAAGCAATGTCTCCTGATCACTTTTCTTAGATTGTTCTAATAAATCTTCAGGAACTAATTCCACATCTTTGCTTCCAATCAGTCCGGAAACCTCTTTGCCTAAAAATCTTTTATAAGTTTCATTGGCATATTGATAAGTCATCGTTGCATCTTTGTAGTACATAAGATCTCCAGACTTATCTAAAATCTTATTAATAACTGGAACGATTTCTTCATCTTTTTCCTGTTCCTTAAACTCAATTACGGTATATCCCATCATAGAGCAAATCCTGCATGTCAAACAAAAAGCTTTCTCATCCACACATAACGATACATTTCTTTTAATGCTCTCATGATTTATCTCAAGCTCTTCCTTATATTCCGAAAAGATTACTTCCCCTACTAATAATTGCCCCTCTTTTGTAAACATTCTATCTGCCTGCTTATTTACATAAACAAGCTCCTTTAAATTATTAAATACTAAAAAACCATTACAATGTTCTGCAACGATTTTTTCAAACATATTGTTATTCATAATGCTCCCCTATCATTGTACATAAAACTAATACACTAATTTCATTATCTTATGTACATATAGGCTATAATCCCATACTTACAGTTAACGCTCGATCAACCATTCTCAACTCTCGTTCTGATATCGATCCAACTACTTCCATAATTCTGTCACAATCAATGGATTTAATTTGGTTTAACAGAATGATCGATGGTCTCCCTAAACACTCACTATCGATTGCAACATGTGCAATTTCGTCTGATATCTCTTGGCATGATGTAATTGCAGCTACAATTGTTGTCTGACTCACTTCATTACTTGTATCGTTCTGAATGATCACGACAGGTCTTACTGCAACTTTCTCCTTGTCCTTGCTTAAATTAACAAAGCAAATTTGGCCCCTTTTCATATTCTGTCTCTCCTATGTTCTATTCTGTTGTCAATTGTTCCCTTGGGAGCATATTGTATCATTTTAAAATTTTATTTGTGCTCATTTTTCCATAAACATCGTTTTTTTTGGCGTGAACGACACAATTTTAAAAATATTAAGGGACTTTAGGCAAAGATTTATTTTTCAAGAACAAAGTGTGTGTTCCACACACTCTCGCGTCTTAAATCCTTTACAAGGAAC
>JAUNRX010000146.1 GCA_030539495.1 bacterium
ATACTTCCATAATGATTGGAAGAATCATTGGATTTCTCTTAGTCTTCTTCCAGATAAAATCACTAAGTGAATCTTTCACTTCGTTCTTAATCTTGCCCCAATCGTTTACTCCATGTTCTAAGCAACGTTGAAGTGCATCATTTACACATTCTTTTGCTTCGTCCATTAAGTTTTCAGATTCTCTAACATATACAAATCCACGAGATACGATATCTGGACCTGATAATACTTGGTTAGAGTATTTCTCTAACGTAACAACGATAATGATTAAACCATTTTCTGATAAATGTTGACGATCACGTAATACGATATTACCAACGTCACCAACACCAAGACCATCAACAAGGATTGCACCACAAGGTACTTTACCTGTTACTTCAGCCTTTTCTTCACTTAACTCTAATACATCACCAGAAGAGATTAGGAAGATATTATCCTTTTCAACGCCAAGAGACTCAGCTAACTCAGCATGACGTTTTAAATGACGGTATTCACCATGAACAGGAACTGAATATTTAGGTTTTACTAAGGAATAGATTAATTTAATTTCTTCCTGACAAGCATGTCCAGATACGTGAGTATCTTGGTAAATAACCTTTGCACCCTTCATAGATAATTCATTAATGATTCTTGAAACAGCTTTTTCATTACCAGGAATTGGTGTAGAACTTAAAATGATTGTATCACCTGGTTTGATTTGAATCTTTTTATGAATACTAGATGCCATACGGGATAATGCAGCCATTGCTTCCCCTTGAGATCCAGTTGTAATTAATACGATTTGATCATCTGTATAATTCTTCATTTGTTCAATTTCGATTAACATATTCTCTGGCATTGTAATATATCCAAGATCCATTGCTGTTGTAACGATATTAACCATACTACGGCCTTCGATTACAACCTTACGGCCATATTTCTGTGCACTGTTTACAATCTGCTGTACACGGTCTACGTTGGAAGCAAATGTTGCAACGATAATACGGCTCTTATTATTTTCTGCAAATATATTATCAAAAGTCTTACCAACTGTACTTTCTGACATTGTATAGCCTGGACGCTCTACGTTAGTACTGTCACAAAGTAATGCTAGTACACCTTTTTTACCGATTTCACCAAAACGTTGTAAATCGATTGTTTCACCGAATACTGGTGTATAATCCACTTTAAAATCGCCTGTGTGAACGATGATACCAGCTGGTGTATAGATTGCAAGAGCTGTTGCATCTGCAATACTATGATTTGTACGAATAAATTCAATTCTGAAACATCCAAGATTGATAGATTGTCCGTATTTGATTACTTTACGTTTTGTTGATTTTAATAAGTTATGCTCTTTTAATTTATTTTCAATGATACCCATTGTTAACTTTGTCGCATAAATTGGAGCATTCACTTCTCTTAATACATAAGGAAGGCCACCGATATGATCTTCATGACCATGTGTGATTACAAACCCTTTCACCTTATGAATGTTTTCTTTTAAATATGTTACATCTGGAATTACTAAATCGATTCCTAACATTTCGTCATCTGGGAATGATAAACCACAGTCTACAATGATAATACTGTCTTCAAACTCAAATGCAGTAATATTCATACCGATTTGTTCTAATCCTCCAAGAGGAATAATCTTTACTCCCTTGTCACTTACTACTTTTGCTTTCATAATTGCACCTCCATATTAGTATGTAAGGCAAAAATCAAGGCACAATCTTTGTAAGAGATAGACATTCTTCATTATTCATACTTCATTCATCTTAATCGAGATGTCTGCAAAAGTATTGCTACTTTTGCTTTTTCTGACACTCTTCACAATACCCATAAAGTTTTACTTCATGGTCTACGATATTAAAACCCATCTCATCCTTAATTCTGTTCTCTAAGCTTTCTAGCATATCATCCTCAAAGGAAAATACTTTATTACAACTTAAACATATTAAGTGATGGTGATGATGAGATTTTCCAAAATCACCATTCATTTTTCCTATTTCGTATCGTACGAATCCATCATCAAGATTTAGCTTATCAATTAAATGTAAATCTGATAGTAATTGAATGGTACGATATACTGTCGCTAAACCTATTTCAGGATATTGTTCCCTAACGTACTCGTATATTTCTTCCGCCGTAAGATGTGTATCAGGTCTACTTTGTAACACATCTAGAATAGCAATACGTTGCGTCGTAACTTTTAATCCGTTCTCTTTTAACAACGATTTAAACTTATCATGATTTGTACTCATTAAGACCTCATTTCCCGCACTCAAATGTGCCAACTATTTCTCGTATTGGTTTGTCTAACCTATAATTGATTGCGCAAATTAATGTTTCTTACATAGTCTTTTATATAATAAAAAGTCATAACACATGTTTTAACTTCTTTATTCCAATTTGCTAAATCTACGCTTTATTCATCTCGATGTCGATGTCATCCATCATTGTTTCAAACACTTTAGAAACTGCTTCTAATTCTTCGTCATCTTCTACTACGTCATAAACGATCTCGTCGTTTACCGTATCGTTTTCTTTTAAAATTAATGCATTTGCTTCTTCATCATCTTCTTCAGCTGAATCCGCAATTAATAAATAATTAACACCATTGATCATTGTTTGTTCTAATACATAGAATTCAATTTCTTCATTATCTTCAGTTGTAAAGACAATTTTACCATTCTTGTTTTGCATCTTATATCTCCTTATTGCTTTGGTGACTATTATACTTCATATCCAAATAGTTCTGTAAAATAAATACCGCAGCTACCTTGTCTACAATTTGGGCTCTGTTTTCTCTTCTCATCCCACCATCAATCATGGCGTTGTGTGCGGACACAGTACTAAGTCGTTCATCCCATAATACGACTTCCAGTCCGGTTCTTTTCTTAAGCATCTCAGCGAAAGCTTCTGATTTCTCAGCTCTTTCACCAATCGTATTGTTCATATTCTTTGGATAACCAAGTACAATTAATTCCACCTTATATTCCGCGATAATTTCTTCAATACGTGCAAGTGTTTGTCGTAACTTAGTTTCCTGTTTACGACGAACTACTTCGATTCCTTGTGCAGTAAGGCCTAGCTCATCACTTACCGCTACCCCTACTGTCACTGAACCATAATCTAATCCTAGTATTCTCATGTAGTTTCCTATTCTTTAATAATTATTAGAAATTTCTCTTGATATAATCACCAAATAGTTCTTCCAGAATCTCATCACGTTCCACTTTCATAATTAGGCTTCTAGCGCCATTATGGCTCGTAATATACGTTGGATCGCCACTCATAACATATCCAACCATCTGATTGACAGGATTATATCCTTTTTCAACTAATGCTTCATAAACAGTTTTAATTACATCAGTCACTTTTACTTCAGGTTCCTTTTGTACTTTAAAATATTGCGTATTATTAATTTCTTGCATATTCTCACGTCCTTACAGTAATACTTCATCCCACAATTGCTGTGTTATCAAAATATCGTTATTACTAATATATTAATACATATTAACAAAAATATCAATTAGATTATTTCACAAAGTAATAAGTCATCTGTTATATTATCTTTTACTGTAACTTTTACAATCTCATTTGTATAATCGTGATCGCTGATAATTGCAAGCTTTAAATATCTTTCATTATGACCGATTTGGTATGTCACTCCATCGATTGTAACTTCTTCTTCGATTAAGACAAATTCAGTGCGACCTTTGAATTGTTCTTGATATTCTTTACGCATTCTTTGCTCAACTTCGATTAATGCTGTACTTCTTGCATGCTTTTCTTGCTCGTCCACTTGATTCTCCATCACTTCTGCACGAGTACCTTTACGTTTGCTATATTTAAATACATGCATTTGAGCGAAGTGAACTTTTTCTACAAATGCTTTTGTCGTATTGAATTCTTCAATTGTTTCGCCTGGGAAACCTACAATTACATCAGTAGTAATCGCTGGAAGCTCAAACCATTCATGGATTAACTCACATTTTTCATAGAATTCTTCCGCAGTGTATCTACGATTCATACGTTTTAACGTTTCATTACAACCACTTTGCATACTTAAATGGAAATGTGGACAGAATTTCTTGTTCTTAGATAATACTTCTACGAATTCTTCTGTAATAATTCTTGGCTCTAAAGATCCTAAACGGATACGTTCTAATCCTTCTACTTCTGTTACTGCCATAATTAACTTAAGAAGGTTTACATCTTCTTCTAATTCAATTCCGTAAGAAGATAAATGAATTCCTGTTAAGACAACTTCTTTATATCCGGATTTCACAAGATTTGTTACTTCTGTCACAACATCATTTAATGCACGGCTTCGTACACGGCCTCTTGTAAATGGAATAATACAATAAGAACAGAATTGGTTACAACCATCTTGAACTTTGATGTATGCTCTTGTCTTTTCTCCAGCATTTACGATGGATAACTCTTCATACTCTCTCGCTTGGCTTAAATCGATCCATGCTTCGTTATTGTTATTATCTTTATAATATTCCTCAAGAATATCAATGATATTCTTTTTATTATCATTTCCAATTACCAAATCAATCGCTTCGTCAATTTCAAGCGCTTCTTTTGCTGCCTGAACATAACATCCAACTGCTACAACAACGCTGTCCGGATTGTTTTTCTTTGCTTTGTGAAGCATTTGTCTAGACTTACGATCTGCAATATTTGTAACTGTACATGTGTTGATTACATATACATCTGCTTTATCTGAAAATTCTTTTTCCACGAAACCAGCTGCTAAAAATAATTCTTTCATAGCATCTGTTTCATACGTATTTACTTTACAACCTAATGTTAAAAATGCAACGGACATATTTGCCTTTTCCTGCATATTCATTTTACCCATAATTAGTCCTTTCCATACCAAATTAAACATTTGTTCTCGTGTATATTAACATAACAGCGTAAATTATTAGTAATAATATACCACTTCAATTTCATTTTTTATTATAATTTTACCTATTATGTACGCTTTTAGACCTTATTTCTTAACACTTTACAACAGTCTTTTTTATCTATATTGTATATTGACTTTTAAAATTGATAACGGTAGTATATATCTATAAAATTAACAAGGAGGAGTTCCCATGAAAACAGTAAAAATCTCTTTAAATTCCATCGATAAAGTAAAATCATTCGTTAATATCGTAACAAAATATGAAACTGACTTTGATTTAGTAAGCGGAAGATATGTAATTGATGCAAAATCCATTATGGGTATTTTCAGTTTAGATTTATCTAAACCAATCGATTTAAACATCCACAGCGAAAATCCAGCAGAAATTCTTGAAGCTTTAAAACCATACATTGTAGAGTAAATCTTATATGTACTAAGGAGGATACCATTACGTATCCTTCTTTTTTTATTGCAATGAGCGTCTCTAAACCAAGATCCCCTCACCGAAATAAAAACGCTCTCCCGAGCGAGTAAATCCTAGTGCCCTTAAGGCACTTTTTTTGTACCCTTTAACTAGCCCAAGTACAACTACTAAGTCATTCTCTAATCTGATTACTAGTCTTTTAAGAAACTTAGGAAGGGCTTGGGAAACGCAGTTTCCCATTTAATTCAGAAACGTGAAACCACGCTTTTGCGTTTCTGAACTAGTGCTTCTAGGTCTGCGCGGCAGACTTGCACGAGGAAGCACTAGTTAGCTCCTCTAAGTTCTTTTAAAGTCTTTTAAACCCAGATGAAATCCCATTTCATCTGAAGCCGACGGCACTCTGTGGTGCCCGGCGTTTACTCGCAGATTACAACTTCTCTTGTTTCAAGTGCAGTAGCTACTAATTCCTGAATTTTTTCTTCAAGTTTATATTCGCTTCTTCTGATTGCATTTACATTTGGTTTTGTAACCGGATGTTTTGCAACGAAGATTGTACAGCAGTCTTCGAAAGGTAAGATAGAAGTTTCATAAGTGTCGATCTTTTCAGAAATTGCAATAATATCATTTTTATCAAATGCGATTAAAGGACGATATACTGGCATAGTACATACTTCATTTGTCGCATTTAAGCTTTGCATTGTCTGACTAGCAACCTGGCCGATACTTTCGCCTGTTACTAATCCAAGGCATCCGCTTTCTTTTGCAATTGTTTCGGAAATCTTCATCATGTAACGTCTCATAATGATTGTTAATTCATCATGTGGACATTGTTCGTAGATATATAACTGAATATCAGTAAAGTTTACGATATTTAATTTGATTGGTCCTGTATATCTGGAAACGATTTTTGCTAAATCGATTACTTTTTGTTTTGCACGTTCACTAGTGTAAGGTGGTGCATGGAAGTACGTTGCTTCAATTGTAACACCACGTTTCGCAACCATGTAGCCTGCAACAGGACTGTCGATACCGCCGGAAAGTAATAACATTGCCTTACCGTTACATCCAACTGGCATACCGCCTGGTCCAGGAATAACTGTGGAATAGATATATGCACGGCTTCTGATTTCGATATTAAGCATCACATCAGGATTGTGTACATCTACTTTCATATTGTCGAATGTTTGTAAAAGGAAGTGTCCCATTTCTTTGCAGATTTCTGGAGAAGTTAAAGGATATCCTTTGTTCGCTCTCTTTGCTTCTACTTTGAATGTGAATTCATCTGTACCATGTACATTTCTTACATAGTCTGCAACTTCTTGTTTTAAGTTTTCCCATTCAGAATTATCTACTAATTTAACTGGACAGATTGCAGCAATACCGAATACGCGGCTTAATGCCTCGATTGTTTCTTCGTAATCGTATTCGCCTTCTACTTCTACATAGATACGGCCTTGTTCTTTTGTAACTTCAAACTCACCGTCAACATCTTTTAATGCAAATCTGATTTGATCACATAATGCATTTTCAAAGATATATCTATTCTTTCCTTTAATACCAATTTCGCCGTACTTAATTAAAAATGCTCTAAACATAACTTTTCTCCTATGATAAACTCGTTTGAGTTGTCTATTTTCTTGTAAATCTTCTTAACTTAGGTAAGATGTCATTTAATGCGCTAATCGCATATTCAATCTCTTCCATTGTCGTATTTACACTGAAACTAAAACGAAGTGTAGAATCTAGTAATTCTTTTTTAACATGAATTGCTTTTAATGTTCCACTAAGCGCTGGGTGATTGCTGGAACATGCAGAACCGGAAGATACATAAATATTATAATCTTCTAATGCATGAAGCAGCACTTCACTTCGAACTCCTTCAAAACTTACACTTACAACGTGAGGTGCAGTATTTTCCACGCCTAAGTCAACGCCGTTTACTGTAACGCCTTCGATTTTTGTAACTCCATCGATTAAGGTATTTTTTAATGTATATAAATGTGCAACCTTTTCACTATGGTTTTTATAGATTTCTTCTGCAGCAACACCTAAGCCTGCAATACCAGGTACATTTTCAGTTCCTGAACGCATTCCTTTTTGTTGGCCGCCACCATAAATGACTGGTTTCACTTTCACTTTATCTTTCATATATAAGAAGCCAATTCCTTTTGGTCCGTGGATTTTATGGCCACTTACACTTAGTAAATCAATTCCCATACGTTTTGGATAGATTTGATACTTTCCGTATGCTTGAATTGCATCTACATGGAATATAGTATCATTGTTTTTTTCTTTAATCAATTTGGATATTGTGGAAATATCCTGTAGACTACCCATTTCATTATTCACCATCATTATTGAAACAAGGATCGTTTCTTTTGTAACAGCTTCTCTTAACTGGTCAAGGTCGACAATTCCGTTGTGGTCAACATCCAAAAATGTCACTTTATAACCGAGTTCTTCTAAGAATAACACTGGGTTATATACACTAGGGTGCTCAATTCTTGTCGTAATAATGTGATTTCCTGCACGTTTATTTGCAAGTGCGGAACCAATCAATGCAAAGTTATTGGACTCTGTACCACCGGAAGTGAATACGATTTCCTTCGCATCTACTTTTAAAGTCTTCGCGATTTTTTCACGAGCTTCTCTTACGTATTTTTCAGCTTCTACGCCTTTCATATGCATACTTGATGGATTTCCATAATCTACATCCATCGTCTTCATCATAATCTCTCTTACACTGTCAAAAGGTCTCGTTGTTGCT
>JAUNRX010000147.1:0-2732 GCA_030539495.1 bacterium
TGGTGCGAGAATTATCTCTTTCTTTTGGATAACAAAAAGGGTAACTACTACTATGGTAGATTGTTTCGGCCTAGATGGTAAATAAGACGAAAACAATACAGTGTAAATTCCAGTCGATACTTCTAGAAAAAAGTCATGATATTCGTTATAATGGAGTAATCTCATGCTTTTTGTTTGTTATATCAAAAAGATAGATGAAAAAGGAGACGATAACTATGGCAAGAAAGAAATTTATAATGATAGATGGTAGTGCTGTCCTATCGACAATGTACTATGCCAATTTACCAAGAGCGATTAAGTTTGCGAAAACAGATGAGGAACGAGAAAAATACTTTGGGGAAATTCTTCAGACGTCTACTGGTGTATACACAAACGGTGTATTTGGATCTTTTAAAATGATGTTAAAGATTATCAAAGAGCAAAAACCAGATTACTTCTGTGTCGCATTTGATAAGTCCCGTAATACATTTAGAAAGAAAATGTACGATGCATATAAAGGACACCGTAAAGCTACTCCTACTCCTTTAAAGGAGCAGTTCGGCACGCTTGAAACGATATTAGAACGTATTGGCATCCCTGTATTTATGAGTGATGATTTTGAAGCGGATGACTTAATTGGTAGTTTAGCAAAAAAATTCTCGCCGGAAGCTCAAACATTCTTATTAACGAAAGATCACGATTACCTTCAATTAATCGATGAAAATACTAGAGTTTGGATGTTGACAGCGAAGGATAAGCAAAAAGAAATGTTTGAACGATATGATTTAGAATTAGGACTTTATAATATTCCGGACAACTGCTTTGAATATACTAATGAATACGTATTAACAGAAGAAGGCGTACATGCGCATCAGATTATGGACTTAAAAGGCATTATGGGCGATACTGCTGATAATATTCCCGGTGTCAAAGGGGTTGCTTCTGCTGCCATTCCACTATTAGCGGAATACGGTACGGTAGAAGGAATTTATGAAGCAATCGAAAGTGCAGAGGGAAAAGCGGAAGAAAAAGAACTTACTGACTTCTGGAAAAACTCCTTAGAAATTAAACGTAGTCCATTAAATGCTCTTAAGAGAGATAAAGAAATGGCCTTTTTATCAAAAGAACTGGCAACAATCAAGACAGATATTCCATTTGATCTAGAGTTATCCCACTTTAAAACAGAGATCAACTTTGATGAATTCAATAAAGTGATTAAAGAATTTGAATTCAATAGTCTTAAGGACTTCCAACTATAACAAGAAAGAGCCAAGGTAATATTATCACTACCTTGGCTCTTCTTTTATTTTAACTGAAAATGTTCTTCTACCAAATCTAATGTTTCTTCAATCGTCCGACTCTCATCTCTTTTAAGCACCTTAAATCCACTGTCTTCGAATTCTTTATAATGCTCCTTGCTATTTACTCGTTTTAGACATTGTCTGTAGTTTTCCAATGCTTTCTCTGGATTTTCATTATCTATCAGAAGCTGATATAAAAATTGTTTGTCTTTATCTTCTCTTTCAAAGAATCGATTAATCGAAGTTTCTTGAGGAGAGAGCATAATTAGCACATGGTTATACTCTGAAATCTCTTTTAATATGGCAGGAGCGATGTTTGTATCAACAAATACTTTCTTTCCTTCCTTCGCATATTGAAGCAATAATGCAATTTCTAATCCGGTTATCTCTTTTGCACTATCTGTAATCCATCGGTCATATTCCTCCGGTGTCCGATTTACAAAGTCATGCCAGTCCTTCAGCGTTTTCATATACCACATATTCGGCTGCTCCACTTCATTGATTGCATCGCTTAATACTAAATGATAGTTTTCGCCACAGCAAATTCCGTTATGTTTCTTGGCAAGCCTCTTTACCATGGTGGATTTGCCAGCATATGCAGTTCCATTAATAAAGTAAACGTCTTTTAACATATACCTTATGATATTGCTTTCAATCGAAATCCTCATATTGCCTCCCAGAGATCTTCTTTTATTCTCTTTCTTTAGTGTTTTTTAGTTCCCAGCTTACAATGTCTAGATATGGATTAGTCTTTGCCAGTCCAATCTTGTCTACTCTATAGGCTTTTACTCATTAACTAAAGTAATGATCTCCATATTTGAATTTTCCATGTCCCATATTAAAGTATAGGTATTTCCAGTTGTTTGCTTTGGATTTTCCACTTAATACAGTTTCTATATTCTTATACTCACGAGAGGATGGCTTTGCACGGTATCTGAATTTCCAGGTTGTAAATTGTCCTGGGCTGCTTAATACATGCTTTAGACTCCCTTTAAAATACGAATTTTTCATTCGATTAAAGATAACTACGATTACGGCCTGCTCGCCGACATTTGATTGATCTCCAGCCTCCAAATATGTAATCTGTGCAAGCATTTTCTTTTCTGCAGCAGATAATTTAATCCCCCATCTATTTTTTGTTGTGTTCTTCTTTGTGGTTGTTTTTGTTGTTTTCTTTGTCGTTGTTTTCTTATATGAAATTGCTTTTCCATTCTTCCTTAAGTACTTTGCAGACATATATCCTGTCTTTCCATTTACATAGACATGAACGAACTGATTTCCTATTTTTTCTGCATAAACTACAGTCCCCTTTTTTACTACCTGTAAGATCTTACAATTGGTATTCCCATACTTTCTAAGATTTAGATTCCCGGATGTTTTTAACTTAATCTTATATTTAGATGGAACCTTCTTGGCTGCAAGCTTCTTTGGGGCTGCTGTTATTGCTTTTGT